>CAYVJM010000174.1:0-5368 GCA_964451695.1 uncultured Lentisphaerales bacterium
GCTGACCCGATTCACTGCACGCGCGTCTGGCGGCGCGGGAGTCGTCCCGATCAACCTTTCGCGAGACTTTTGCAAGAGCCTCGTAAGACTGCGTTTTGACGGAGATCTCGGAAGGTTTGTCGAGGAACATGGAGGTATTTCACTCTGGTATCCCCCCCTAAAATGAACTGACACCCGACTCAGCCCTAGTTCCATAAGCAACATACGGCCGATATCGTGCACCGAGTGCCTTAGCCCAAGCCGCTCACGAATCGGTGGAAAACCTATCTTGCGAAGAAGCCCGATGAATGAGAACAACGCCAGCGCTTACAAATCATACCTCAACCGCGACTCTCACGCCACGGCCTCCGTCTCCACCTCGCCCTCCTCCACGCTGCCGTCGTACTCCATATCCGTTGGTGGCCTGGCGCTCACCAACTGCACACAGACGGGCATCATCTCCTCGCGCGAATACGACCCCCTCGGCCGTGTAATCGCCTCCACCGACGGACGCGGCAACACCACCACGGTCTCCTACGACGCGCAAGGTCGCGTAGCCTATTCCGAAGACGCCCTCGGCAACCGCACAACCTTCGGTTACGACCCTCTGGGCCGGCAAGTCGCCTCCACGGTCACAGTAGCGGAGGGGGCGGGTTCACCCGTCCCGCTCACCACATATACAGCCTACGACGCCGAGAACCGGGTCATCTCCACTTGGGGTGCCACGTATCCGGTAGCCTACGCCTACGACGCCTACGGGCGCATGACGGCCATGAACACCTTCCGCGACGAGGCCATGCAGAACGGCGACACCACCACCTGGCTTTACGACGAGCCCACCGGCCTGCTCACCAACAAAGTCTATGCCGACGGCAAAGGCCCGTCCTACACCTACACGTCGGACGGCAAGCTTGCCACCCGCACCTGGGCGCGGTGGAGGCCGTGGCCTGTCGGCGGAACTTCCAGGTTCAGAGGTCGAAGAGCTCCCGGACATCGTCCCAGGTGAGCTTGGCGATCGTCTGCTCGTCGGACTCGACGGTCGCGCCGATGATGGCGCGCTTGCGCCGCTGCATGTCGAGGACCTTTTCCTCGATCGTGTCGGCGGTGATCATCTTGAGGCTGTAGACGGTCTTCTTCTGCCCGATGCGGTGCGCGCGATCCGTCGCCTGGTCCTCCACGGCCGGGTTCCACCAGGGGTCGAAGTGGATGACCATGTCCGCACCGGTGAGGTTGAGACCGGTTCCACCGGCCTTGAGACTGATGAGGAAGAGCGGGAACTTCGTATCGGTGTTGAACTTGTGCACGCTCTCCATGCGGTCCTTCGAGGCGCCGTCCAGATAGCAGTACGGGATTGCGCGGCGGTCCAGCTCCTCGCGCAGCAGGGTCAGCATCTTGACGAATTGGCTGAAGACGAGGATGCGGTGGCCATCGCTGGCGGCTTCCTCGAAGAATTCGAAGAACTGGTCCATCTTGGCGGAAGGCTCCTCCGCCTGGGTCGCGGAGGGATTCGCGTCGCCGAGCAGGTCGAGATGGCAGCAGACCTGGCGCAGGCGCAACAACGCGGAAAGGATCGCCATGCGGGACTTGTTGAAGCCGTTCCTCTGGACGCTCTCGCGGATCTCCATGCGCGAGGCGTAGAGGATCTGGTCGTAGACCTTCTGCTGGTCCGGGGAGAGGCGGCACCAGGAGAGCTTGACGATCTTGTCCGGCAGGTCCTTGGCCACGTCGCTCTTCTTGCGGCGCAGCAGGAACGGATGGAGCTTGCGGCGCAGGCGGATCTGGGCGGACTCGTAGAGGGCGTCGCCCGGCACCGAAAGCGGAATTTCGTAGTTGGCCTTGAACTCGTCGTAGTGCCCCAGATAGCCGGGCATCAGGAAGTCCATGATCGACCAGAGGTCGGCGACGCTGTTCTCCATCGGCGTGCCGGTGAGAACGAGGTGCGCGCCGCCCTTGAGGAGCTTGACGGACGTGGCGTTCTGCGTGGCGCGGTTCTTGATGTTCTGCGCCTCGTCGAGGATGATCGCGGAGAACGACAGGTGGCGGTAGAGCTCGATGTCCCGGCGCAGCAGGGCGTAGGAGGTGACGACGAGATCGAACTCGGAGAACTTCTCGAAGTTCTCGTGGCGCTGGGCGCCGCTCATCGTGAGCACGCGGATGCCGGGCGTGAAGTGCTTCGACTCGTGCGCCCAGTTGTCGACGAGGCTGGTGGGGCAGACGACGATGGCCGGCTTGCCGGCGTAGTCGGCGTGGATGCGCGGAAGGGCGAGCCAGGCGAGCGTCTGGAGCGTCTTGCCCAGGCCCATCTCGTCGGCGAGGATGCCGCCTAGGCGGTTGGCCTCGAGGAAGCGCAGCCAGGAGACGCCCTCCTTCTGATAGGGGCGCAGGATGCTCCGAAGCGGCTCCTCCAGTTCGATGGGCTCGAGCTTCGATTTGCGGTTCTGGTTGTCCGCGTACGCGAGCCACTCGGACGAGCGGTACTGGGCGCGCAGCATCTCGCCGTCGAGATCGTCGATGGAGGCCTTGATGTAGGGCGCGTGGACGTTGCTGACGCGCATGAACCCGGGACGCGTGCCGGCGACCGAGTCGCAGTCCTGGAGGACGCCGCGCAGCGATTCGACGGCGTCCATGTCGAAGATGATCGTCTCGTCCCCGTGCTTGATGTAGGAATCGCGCATCGAGATCGCCCGGAAGATCTCGGCGGGCTGGATGACGCGACCGTGGATGCCCTGGAACGTGTAGCCGATCTCGAAGCTGCCGGCGCCGCGGGTCTGCTCGACCTCGACGACGGGGATCGCGCGCTCGAGGCGCTGGTCGTAGTCCCCCAGTTCGGGGTCGAGGAAGACCTTCCAGCCGGTGCGGCGCAGCGTGTGGATCTGGGTGCCGAGGAAGTTGAGCACGGCGCGTTCGCCGACGATCGCGGCGATCTTCGTCCCGGACTCCGCGGAGATGCCCATCGTGCGCAGCTTCGCGAGCGCGCCGCGCTCCAGCTCGATGTTGCGGACCGTGTACAGGTAGAAGTCGTGAGCGTCTGGAATCGCGAAGTCCCCGCGCGGATCGTTCGCGGCCGCCACGACGTCCACGTCCCCGTAGCGGGCGAAAAGCGTCATCGAAACCGAAGCCGGCGAACCCTTCACCTTCAGCGAGAACTCCGGCCGCCCCGGCACCATCGTGAAGAGGTCGCGATCGACCTCGGACTTCAGCTCGATCTGCTGCGCGAGCGCGTCAAGTTCGTTCTTGAAGAAGCCCAGCGTGCCCTTGCGCGGTATGGCGACCGTCTCGAAGTAGACCTTCTGGTAGTGCCCGGGCAGGACGCTCTTGAGCGGCCAGAAGACGCCGTCGAGGAAGGCGAAGCCCTTGCTGCCGAAGACGACGTACTTCGGCACGGCGCCCTCCGCGGCGCCGGGGATGTCCGTCGTGAGCATCAGCAGGATCTCGCCCGTGTCGCGGTCCATGTCCACGAGCAGCTTCGAGGCGACGGACTCGCGAGCCACGCGCATCGGCTCGCCCCCGGAACGGTAGAGCGGACGCCCCTGCGCGCCGAGCATCGCGAGAATGCCGACGAAATCCGCCTTCGTGAGGACGACAGGCCGCGTCATGTCGCCCGCCTGGATGTCCTCGAGGACGAAGAGCATCGTGTCGTCCACGCTGCCCGGCTTCAGCGGAATCCGGCGCTGGGCGACGTAGTCGAGGGCGACGGGACTGCCGCCGCCCGCCATCACGGCCGTGCAGGCGAGCGGAACATCACCGCGTACGAAATCCTCGTGCCAGCCCTCTCGCACGCGCAACCGGATTTCGGCCGGATGCCCCTTCGCGTAGTCGCGCGTCACCGCGAGCCCCTGCTTGACAGCTTGGGTGACGCGCTGGGCGATCTGGCGCTCCTGCTCCTTCTCGGCCGTGCGCTCCTGGCCCGCAGCCATCCGGTTGAGCTTGACCGCAGCCGCGACGATGTGGACGCAAACCCGTCCCTCGTTCTGGCTCGTGGAGCAGGGGCAGAGGTTCTCGACGATTCCGGATTTGAAGACCTTGAAGCGCGTGGCGATCATGTGCCCGGCGTGGCTGATCGTCGCCTCGCCGTAGGGCTCCTCGTACTTCACGGAGAGGACGTCCCCCTTCCGGTAGTACTGTTGCACCGCCTCGTTGTAGAGCTGTTCGCCGCCCCACGCCTTGATCTGCGCCTCGGTCAGTTCGAATCGACTCATCGTCCCGTCATCCCAGCAGCACGTCCATCATCGCGGCCTCGGTGCGCGCAGCCAGAAGCCGCTCGCGTCCGGCCGCGTCGAGAACCTTGCCGACATGCGAGATGACCCGCAGATGCGGCGTGTTGGCGTTCTTCGGTGAGAGCGTGAGCACCACGATGTCCACCGGCGAACCGTCCAGCGTGGGATAGCCCTGCACGCCGCCGTGCACGACGGCGACGGCGCCCACGAGCGAACCGACGACATCCGTGCGCGCATGCGGAATCGCCACGCCGTGCTCGAGGCCGGTGGACATGACGGTCTCGCGCTCCAGCAGAGCCTGCATCGCAGCATCCTGGTCGGCCAGCAACCCCTTCTCGAAGAGCCGGCCCACCAATTCGCGCAGGACGGCGTCGCGATCGCCCGACGCCAGGCTCGGAACGAAGACGAACTGCCGGATGACGCGCGCCAGGTCGGCCTCGGCGCGAGGCCGCGCCTCGCCGCCCGTCTCGCCGACGAGGCGCGCCAAGTTCGCGACTTTGACCGGCTTCGCCAACTCGTTCGCCAGATTCGTCAGATCCGCCGTCGCATCGAGCACTGCGGTCGCGATGAAGCTCTCCTCGCGCGGCGAGCATTCGAAGCGCAACACCTCGCCCACGCGCTGAAGGCCGATCTCCACATCGTCGCGCCGCACCTGCCAGATCGCGTCCTCATAGCTCAAAACATGCGTGAAGAACCCCTCGCTGCGAAACGCCTCGATCAGCTTCGCGCACATCAGCTCGGCGGCCTGCGCCGAAGGCATCGTGAAGGAGAAAGGACGAGACGTTTCGTCCGCCGACTTCGGGTGGCGAAGCCCGCTCTTCCCGTTGCCGTAGAGCGCCACGAGCATCGGAGGCGCGACCAGCGTCGTCACCAGCGTCATCATGATGCCGATGCCGAAGACGTCGGTCGTCAGGTGGCCGCCCGCGAGGCCGATGCCCGCAACGATCAGCGCGACTTCGCCGCGCGGCACCATGCCCGCGCCGATGCGCACCGCGCCGCGGGCGTTGAAACCGCAGAAGAGCGCCGGGATCGAGCAACCGACGACCTTCGCCACGATGGCCAGCGCCGTGTAGATGGCCCCGAAGATCAGCACCGGCGGGCGAACGAGCTGCCCCACGTCCACCATCATGCCCATCACGCAGAAGAACATCGGCACCATGAAGGCGTAGATC
>CAYVJM010000175.1:0-5336 GCA_964451695.1 uncultured Lentisphaerales bacterium
GTACGTCCGCTCATTGCCATGGACGGATCGGGGAGCAAAACGGAGATGCGCCCAACGCAACGCGGACGGCGGCCTCGGTCTTGACAAGCAGGTGGGCGAAAGCATACCCTTGGCGCCGAAACAAGGAGGCCGAGATGCACAGAACGACTTGGGGAATTGCGTTGTCCGCCGCGCTGGCGCTGGCCGGATGCCGAAGCGCGGCGCCGATGGCCGAGCCGGCGTCCTCCGAGCTGTCGCTCGAACAGCGCCGCGAGATGCAGACCCGGGAATGGGCGGCGGGGCCTGACGTCGTCTTCGGCGCCACGATCGCCGATCTCCAGGACCAGGGCTGGACGCTGGAGGCGGTGGATCGCGCCTCCGGGATCATCCGCGCCACCACCGAGAAGCGGTTCGACGAGTTCGGTCCCGAGGACGAGAGGCACTACGATCTCGCGGCGCGCCGTCGCACTGCGAAACGCCGCGCAGACCTCGCGATGAAGTGGAGCCGCTGGAAGGAGGCCGTGATCCACATCGAGGTCTGGGGCGCCGGCAAGACGCGCCAGCGGATCGTCCTCAACCTGCGCGGGACGCTGCCCTCGATGTCCTTCCAAGAGCGTCTCGAAGGGCCGTGGTACGGCCGCGGGCGCGACGTGCTCATCAACGCGCCCGCCCTGGAGCAGACCGTCGAGATCGACATGCCGGAGGCGTACGAGGCGGTTTTCGACCGCATTGCCGACGGCATTGGACGACGGACGGCGGGATCGGCGGCCGCCAGCGAGTAGCCGGGGTTGTCTCATGCCAACAAGAGGGGGCGTCCGCGAGCCCTCGCTAGGCGCGTTCCGCAACAGCTTGGGTGGCTCGGCTTGTGCGCACGCTGATCTGGAGGCACATCAAGCTCCAGAAGCCGCTGACGAGGCCCGCGATGTGCGGCTGGAGGGCGGGCGGCATGCTGTAGACCACGAACAGGCTCGGAAACCACACCACCCAGTTCATCACGAGCATGGGGAGCGCATAGCGCGCGTACCATTCGCGCCCGAGCAGCGGCCGGACCTCCCGCCACCGGTAGTCCGCGTCCTTCCACTGGTGCGCGGCCGTCACGACAGGAACGCCCCACGCCACGGTGAAGACGCATTGGTCGAAGAGGGTCTTCTTCAGCAACGTCACCAGATTGCCCCCGTCTCCGAATAGCAGGCTTTGAAAGCGGTAGAAGCAGGCCACGATCATGCCCATCGAGGTCCAGAAGAGCACGGCGAAGAGCAGCGCCTTCACGGGCGAACGCGGCCGGAGCGACGGCACTGCGAGGGTGATCGCAACGGGGAGGAGACCGCAGAAGAAAAGGTAGCTCACGCCGGAGAAGGCCATGCCGAAGCGATCCTGCCAGCCGGCCAGAATGTCTAGCGCGGCCCGGAACGGCCCGCTGAAGTGGTAGGCGATGATGAGCAGGACGGCCGCGATTTGCAGGACGACGCCGGGAACGGCATTGGCGCGCGCGGCATGGAAACCGATCTTCCAGGGGTTTGACGACATGGGGCGCGTATCTTAGTCGAAGTGCGCCTCCGATGCAACACCGACCGGAACCCGCTCGACCGGAACCCGCCTCGCGCTATCGGGGGCTGTTGCGGCGGATTTTGACGAGGACGCGCGAGGCGCCGAGGTTCTTCAATCCCAAGGCGATGAGCAACTTGCTGAAGGCGTGGGTCGCCAGATAGGCCACGGATTCGACCACGACGTCTTTCTCCCGGCAGAGGTCGAAGAAGTCCTTCACCGTGCACAGGTGGATGTTGGGGGTGTTGTACCAAGTATGGGGCAGGCGCTTCGTCTTGGGCATCCGCCCGCGGACGAGCAGACCGAGGCGGACCTTCCAGAGCCCGAAGTTCGGGAAGCTGACCAGGCCGACGGGCGCGACGCGAAGCAGCTCGTCGAGCGCCTTGTCCGGATGCTTCATCACCTGGAGGCTTTCGCTGAGCACGGCGCAGTCGAACGTGTTGTTCGGGACGATCTTGAGCCCCTCGTCGACGTCCGCGAGGATGGCGTCGTGACCGGCGCGCATGACGCGCACGAGTACGTCGCAGTTGATGTCGATGCCCGTGCAGGACACGCCGGGGTGGCGCTCGGCGATGCGCGCGAGCAGTGAGCCGTCGGAGCAGGCGAGGTCGAGCACGGAGCAGATGTCGCGGGGCATCATGTCGATGAGCCTGGCGTAGTCCTTGAGCTTCTCTGGGGGCAGCGTCGCATCGGGGGGAACGGGCCGCATCGTGAGAAAGTCCGCGAGCACGCCGACGAGCTGGTCAATGTGGGTGAGGAAGGCGTCGTGGCCGGCCTCGGCCGGGATGCAGAAGTAGGAGACCTCCTTCCTGGCCGCGTGGAAGGCGCGGGCGAGGGCCTCGGACTGGCGGGGAAGGAAGAGCCAGTCGCCGCTCAGGGCGACGATCAGCGTGCGCGAGGTGGAGCGCGAGACGGATTCGGTCAAGGTCTTGAAGCCGGCGGCGAGATCGTAATAGTCCATCGCCTCGGTGATGCGGAGATAGGAGTTGGCGTCGAAGCGCGCGGTGAACTTGCGCCCCTGGTGCGCGAGGTAGGACTCCACCTCGAACTGCTCCCGGAACTCCGTCGTCATCTGCTCCAAAGAGGCCTGCGGGAGCGTGCGGACGCGGCGCCCGAACTTCTCCTTCATCATTTCGTTGGAGAGGTACGTGATGTGGGCGAGTTTGCGGGCCTGCGCGAGGCCGGCGTTGGGCCGCTCGCCGTCGTAGTAGTCGCCGCCCCGCCAGTTGGGGTCGTTGAGGATCGCCTCGCGCCCGACGATGTCGAAGGCGAGTGCCTGGGTCGTGAGGTTTGGCCCCGTTGCGATCAGCACGCACTTCTCGCTGAAGCCCGGGAAGCGCACGCCGAATTCCGCCGCCTGCATCCCCCCGAAGCTTCCGCCGATCACCGCGTAGATCCGTTGGAAGCCGAGCTGCTCCAGAAAGCGCTTGTGGACGGCGACGATGTCGCCTACGGTGATCGCGGGGAAGGCCGATCCGTAGGGCCGGCCCGTGGCCGGGTTGGTCGAGGCCGGGCCCGTCGTGCCCTTGCAGCCGCCGAGGATGTTCGCGCAGACCACGAAGTAGCGTTCCGTGTCGATGCCGCCGCCGGGGCGGATCATGTTCGACCACCAGCCCGTGGGCTTCTCCTCGCCCGCGTGCATGCCGGCGACGTGCGCGTCGCCCGTGAGCGCATGGCAGATGAAGATGACGTTGTCCCGCGCTTCGGAAAGCCGTCCGCACGTCTCGTAGGCCACCTCGACCTCGGGCAACGAGCCGCCGCGCTCGAGAGGCAGCCCTTCGGGGGGGAGCTCGAGCTTCAGCGTCTTCGTTTCGGTGATGAGGGCTGGGGTGTTCATAGGTATTCCGGCATTATAGGACAACGAAACGCGCGAAGCAAGCGCGACGACGGCGCGACGGCGCTGGGCGCACGACATGGAAGATCGGTTGCTTTCCCATGGCGGGACACCCTATAATCCCGCCATGATTTGCTCATGCGGCAGGGATATTGAAAAGACGGCGACGGAACCGGGCTGCGGCCCGGCGATCGCCGTCCAGGACGTTTGCTTCTCCTACGGGGACGCGGAGGTTCTCCACAACGTCTCCTTCGAAGTCCCTCGCGGGGCGATGGTCGCCGTGATCGGTCCCAACGGCGGCGGCAAGTCCACGTTGCTCCACCTGCTGCTCGGGGCGCTGCGCCCGAAGTACGGCGCGATCGAGGTCCTCGGCGCGCCGCCCGCCGCCGCCCGCCGCCGCGTCGGCTTCGTTCCGCAGCAGATCCGCTTCGACCCCGGCTTCCCCATCACCGTGCTCGAGGCCGTCATGCTCGGCCGCGCCGCCGCGCATGTCCTCGGCGGCTTTCGCCGCGAGGAGCGCGACCGCGCGGCCCAGGCCGTCGAGACCGTCGGTCTCTCGGCCCTCGCCGGACGCCGTTTCGCCGATCTCTCCGGCGGCCAGCGCCAGCGCGTGCTCATCGCCCAGGCCCTCTGCGCCGACCCCGAGCTGCTGCTCCTCGACGAGCCGACGGCCAACGTCGACGTCGATACCGAGCGCGACCTCTACGAGCTCTTCACGCGCCTCAACCAGACGCGCACGCTCGTCATCGTCTCGCACAATCTGCGCGTCGTCATCGCCCACGCCTCCCACGTCCTCTGCGTGAACCGCACGGTCGACATCCATCCCGCCGGCGAAGACGGCGTCGCGCGGCTGCTTCCGGTCGCCGGCCACGCGGGACTCGCCTGGATCAGCGACCCCCACCCGAGCCACCTCGAAGACCTCGGCGCGGCCGTTGCCGACCCCCACCACGCCGTCGCTGGCGCCGACGGCCCCGAACGAAAGGACGCCCCATGACCCGCGACAAATCCCTCAAGCGGCTTTCGGACGACCTCTTCCTCTCGCCGCACCTTCCGCGCATCCAGGCGCGTGCCCGGCGCGTCCGCGAGCTGGCCCATCGTCTCGCCGGTCCCGACGGCTCGCTCGCGGACTTCGCCAGCGCCCACGAGCACTACGGGCTCCACCGCGCCCCCGGTGGCGGCTGGGTCTTCCGCGAACTCGCGCCCAACGCCACCGCCGTCTGGTTCGTGGGCGACTGCTCCGGCTGGCGGCGCGAACCGGCGTACCGGCTCGCCCGCGTCTCGGACGCCGGCGACTGGGCGCTCGAACTGCCGGCGGACGCGCTCCGCCACGGCCAGCACTACCGCCTCGAGCTCGACTGGCCGGGCGGCTGCGGTCCGCGCATCCCCGCCTACGCGCGCCGCGTGGTTCAGGATTCGCACACGAAGCTCTTCAGTGCGCAGGTGTGGGATCCCGAGCCCTATGCGTGGCGGCACGCGGACTTCGCCACGCCGGATCGCGACCCGCTCATCTACGAGGCCCACGTGGGCATGGCGCAGGAGGAGGCCAAGATCGGCACCTACGCGGAGTTTCGGGAGAAGACCCTGCCACGCATTGCCAAGGCTGGCTACAACACGATCCAGCTCATGGCCGTGATGGAGCACCCGTACTACGGCTCGTTCGGCTATCAGGTCTCGAACTTCTTCGCCTGTTCGTCGCGCTTCGGCACGCCCGAGGAGCTCAAGGCGCTCGTCGACGCCGCCCACGGCCTGGGTCTCGCCGTCATCATGGACCTCGTCCACTCCCACGCCGTCCTCAACGAGGTCGAGGGCATCGCGCGCTTCGATGGCACGCGCCACCTCTACTTCCACGAGGGCGCACGCGGCCGCCACCCCATCTGGGACTCCGCCTGCTTCGACTACGGCCGCATCCCCACGCTCCACTTTCTGCTCTCCAACTGCCGCTACTGGCTCGACGAGTTCCACTTCGACGGCTTCCGCT
>CAYVJM010000176.1:0-5335 GCA_964451695.1 uncultured Lentisphaerales bacterium
GGTGCGGACGGGACTCCACGAAGGAGTACCTGAACTTCCTGAACATCGCGTTCGGCTCGTTGCGCGAAGCGGGGTACTACGTCCACCTCGCCCATCGGCTCCTGTACTTGGCCGACGACGTGGCAGACGTCCTGCAGCGGCAGTACGACGAATGCGCGAGGGTGCTGTCCGGCCTGATCGCCGGCCTGAAGCGACGGACGGCACAGCCGCCTGATCAGGTTTGAGGCTTGAGGTTTGTGCTTTGAGGTTCATCTCAATCCTCAACCCGCAACCCGCACCCCTCCTTCGGGCGCAGCCTGAAGAAGTGGTAGCCGTTCCAGTGCGAGCCGGTGACGGCCTTGGCGACGCCCGAGAGGGTGCGGTAGATCTGCCCCTCCCACTCGAAGCCGCGCGGGCGGACGAGCACCACGATGTCCCTGCCGTTGAAGCGGCGCCGCAGGCACGCGCCCGGCACCGGCAGGCGGGCGTCGGCCTCCGCCTCCCGCAGCTCCGGGTCGGCCTCGCGCACGACGGTGCGGCTCGGGTCGGCCTCCGCCGCGGCCTGGAGCTCCGGCGGCGGGGTGCGGCGCAGCTCCGCGTCGCGGGCGAGTTCCACGGCCCGCGCCATCGCGCGGTCGGTGAGCCCGCCGAAGGCGTTCGCCTGCATCCTCCAGACGATCCGCCGGACGAGGTAGTCGCGGTTGCGCGAGCGGTTCTCCTCGCCATAGACTTCGACGTATTTGTCGCGGAGCGCTCCGACCGACATTCGGCGGAGTTGCGCGACTTCCTTTTCGATGTTCATCTTCATGCTTGAGTCCTCGTTGTCGTTCCCGTTCCGGCGGCTTCAGCGAGCCGTCGCGGTTGTCCCACATGAAGCCGTAACGGCGCCGGGTTATCAAGTTGATTCTCGGCGTTTTGAGAATCTTTTTTGGGGGTCCGGTTTTCATACAAAACGGCCGGGCTCCGGTTGACGCAGCGGCGCAGGCGCAGCACGCCGCGGGCGAGGATCGCCGCGACCTCCTGGCGGCGCTGCTCGGGGGTCATCGATGCCGGGTCGTCGTCCGTCACGGGCGGTTCGTCGGCGCTCGGAGGAACGAGGGTGTTGGTCATGGTGCGGGCTCCTCGGGGATGCGCCCTCGATGCTCCTGGAGCGGTGGAGGGCTGCCCACAACGACCTTCGCTTCGCGGCCGGCGCGCTGTCTGGCGGGTTCGGGTCCGGCGGTCCCGCGTCATCCGGTCTCGGAGCGCGTCCGCCACCCATTATCTACCCCGAGACTTTTGAAAAGGGCCTGGGGTTCGGTCGGGTAGAGACTGTTAAGCGTTCGGGCCGTCTCTCTTCCGAGACAGAGACTTTCGGCGTTTTCGGGGCGCGAACGGGCGCTCCCGCGCCGGCGGGGTGGTTGCGCCCGGCGGCGGGAGAGAGAGCCGTGCAAACGGCGGGAGCCCGTAAAACCAACGGATTCAACGGGATATACACGCCATTCGGGCGATTGCCTGAATGGGCGCGACTGCCAAGCACTGGCGGCGTTATTTCATTGCGCCAGAAAAGTGGCTCCGGTGGCTGGGGTCGAACCAGCGACCAAAGGATTAACAGTCCTCTGCGCTACCACTGCGCTACACCGGAACAAAAGGAATCCCAATGGCGGGAAAGCGAGTGAAATCTACCACAATGCGCCGATGCGTGTCAACCCACAAAAACGCAAAATAAAACCGCGCGTCAGGGCGCGGGCAGGGAGAGACCGCGCGCCATGGCGTCGTCGAGGGCTTCGGCCGCATCGGCATCGTACCACCAGTAGACGAGGGCGTCGTCGAAGCTGCCGTAGCGGGACAGCACGCCCTCCGGAACGCCGAACTTGTTCCACCAGAGCATCCGCGTGGCGTCTGTGTTCCAGAGCAGAATGTACGGCACGGCCCGCGCGACGATGCCATCGATCTCGCGACAGACGGCGTTGCGCTCCATCAACGAGAACATCGTCTTCTGGCCCTCGACGAGCGCGTCGACGCGGGGATCGGCGAAGCCCGTGATGTTGTTGCCGCCCTCGGCGGCAGCCTGGGACGACGACCACATGCCCTCGGGATCCTTATGCAGTCCGGAGGACCAGGCGGCCCAGGTCATGTCGAAGTCGAAGGCGTCCATGTCGCGCGCCCAGGCCGCCCAGTCCTTGCGCTCGGTCTCGAGGCCGACACCGGCGGCGGCGAGGTCGTGCTGGTAGCGGGCGAGGAACTTGTCGGCCGTGCCGCCGTTGGAGAGGAACTTCACGACAAGCGGGCGTCCGTCCTTCGCCAGCATGCCGGTGGCGGGGTCGGGCTTCCAACCGGCCTCGGCGAGCAGGGCGCGGGCCTTGGCGGGGTTGAATTCGAAGAACGGGTTTCCGCACGGGTGCTCAGCGTCGTAGAGGTCCTCGAAATACGAGCGGTGGAGGAAGTACTGCCCATGCATCATCGTGGCGTTGAGCGTCTCGCGGTCGAGGAGGTGGGCGAGGGCCTGGCGCACGCGCACGTCGTCGTAGGGCGGGTGTCGGAGGTTCATCGCGAAGCCCTGGAAGCCGACGGGCGCCTGATTGCGGATGGCGCGCTTGACGATCCAGTTGCGGTCGAAGCGCTCGCCGTGCGTCTCCTGGACCCAAATCCGCGCGGTGTAGACGGGATAGTAGTCGAAGAGCCCCTTGCGGAAGGCGTCCCAGGCGTTCTCGGGATCGGAGAAGAAGCGGTATTCCACGAGGTCGAAGTTGAGCAGGTGCCAGTTCCACGGCTTGGCATCCGCCCACCAGTCGGAGCGACGGACCATCTGCAGCGAGACGTTCTCCTTCATCGTGCCGAGGCGATAGGGACCGGAGACGACGGGAAAGTCGAAGTTGAGCGCGTTGAAGTCGCGCCCGGCGAAGACGTGCGAAGGGAGGACGGGGAAGCCGCCGGCCGCGCCGAGGTTGCGCCAGTGCACCTCGTCCGCCGTGAAGCGGATGCGGTCCGGAGCGAGGATCTCGGGGGGCGTCGCGGCGAAGGTCTGCAGCCCGACCTTGTGGGGTCCGGTGAGGTTGGCGGGATCGAGGATCGCGTCGAACGTCCATTTCACGTCGGCCGCCGTGACGGGCCGTCCGTCGCTCCAGCGCGCCTCGGGGTCGATCGTGAAGGTGAAGACGCGGCCGTCTTCCGAGACGGACCAGCGCGAGGCGAGACCGGGGGCGTATTCGCCGGTGGCGTCGTCCATGCCGAGGAGCGACTCGTACATGAAACCGAAGACGCGCGCGCTGAAGACGTTGTTGTCGAGCAGGGGATTGAGGCTCTTGGGGACGGAGCCGCCGGCCACGACGATGCGTCCGCCGCGGACGGCGCGCGGCGAGGCGTGGCGGCTGGGCGCGGGCGTCCAGCCCGCCTCGGGGTAGACACGCTCGCCGACGGCATCGGCGGCGGACGCCGCCGACACCGCGATCCCGCAGAGCATCCCGCCGATCACCTTCGTCCAGTGCATGGGGCAGAGTATACACGCCGCCATGCTTCGGTTCAAGGCGAGAGCGCGCTACTTGCCCAGGGCGCGGAGGTTGCGCAGGCAGCCCTCGATGCACGCCATCGGCGTGAGGGTGCCGTAGTCCTCGTGCTCGACGATGTACCATTCGGTGCCGCCGACGGTCTCGCAGGCATCGAAGACGGCGGTCCACGGCACGGAGTCCGCGCCCACGAGCGCCGTCGCGTCGTCGCGCTTGAAGGCCTTGATGTGGACGGCCTTGACGCGGCCCGGCAGCGTGCGTACGTAGGCCGCGCCGTCGGCGCCCGCGCGGTAGACCCAGCCCATGTCGAACTGGATCTCGACGTCGGCGGTCAGGCAGTCGAGCATGAGGGCGAAGGGAACGCGGTTTTCGACGAATCGGAATTCGAAGTCGTGGTTGTGGTAGCCGACGAAGCAGCCCTGGGCGCGGGCGCGGGCCACGGCGGCGTTGAGCGCGGCGCAGGCGCGGCGGTAGCCGTCGAGGCTGGCCGTGTACTTGCCGGCGAGGGAGGGGACGTTGAACCGGCGGCAGCCGATCTCGCCATAGGCGTCGAGCGTCGCCTGGAAGGCATCGCCTTCGAGCGCCTCCAGCCCGACGTGCGCGCCGGCGACGCCGAGGCCGAAGTCCTGGAGCAACTTCCGCCAAGTCTTCGGCGACGTGGCGCCCAGGCCGGCCGTCTCGACGCCTTGGTAGCCCATCTTCGCAATGGCTTCGAGCGTTCCGGGAAGATCGCGAGCGACATCCTTGTTGACCGACCACAACTGCACGCCGACGGGAACCTTGCTGGACATGACGACATTCTCCATTCGAAACAACCTGAAACAAGCATGGCCTTAGGACGCGCCTGCGCCCGCCAAGGCCCGACGAGTCTACCGGCATCGCCGCCTCGGTGTCAACTTCAAAGCGGAAATCGGTCAGCGCGAAGTCGGTCCGAGGTCGGGCGCGTCGACGAGGGCGACGCGCCGTTCGGCGGGAGCCTCGTGAAGCTCCAGCACCAGCAGTTCGTTGCTTCCCTTGCGCAGGAGCGGGGCCGGCAGGTAGAGGCGGCGCTGCGGGCCGATGTCCCAGAAGCGGCCGAGGTTGAAGCCGTTGATCCAGACCGCGCCCTTCGTCCACCCCGCCAGATCGACGAAGGTGTCCGCCGGTTCGTCCACGTCGAAGCGGCCGCGGAAGACGCAGGGGCCTTTCGGGGGCTGTGCGGCGGCCGTGAAGTCGAGGCGCTCCAGATTGTCGAGGGGCAGGGCGAAGTGGGTCCAGCCAAAGTGGAACTGGTAGGCCAAGCTCACGCCGCCCACGATGCCCTTGCGCTCGGGGAGGCGCGGACCGTAGTTGACGCGCGCGATGTTCTCGACAAGGATGTCGAGGACGTGCCCGCCTTCGGAGAGGGCGAACTTCGCGGCGGGCGATTTCTGGTCGCGCTCGACGACGCCGAGGCATTCGCCGTCGAGGAAGACCTGCGCCCGGTCGTGGCAGGCCTGGATGTGGAGGTCGAGGTCTTCCTGGGGCCCCTGGAGGATCGTGCGGTAGAGGACGAATCCTGCGTCTTGGTCGAGTTCCTCCATCGTCAGCGGCGCCGCGGCCTCGACCGGAGCGGCGAGACGGTCGGCCTGGACGAGGAGCTGGGCGACTTCGTCCAGGCGGACGTCGCCGAAAGCCCGCCGCGGAATGGGCGGCGGCAGGTTCAAGGGCGGCAGCGGGAAATGGCGGGCGATGACCTCGCGGGCGGCGTGGAACTTCGCCGTCGGCTCTCCCCATTCGGAGAGCGGTGCGTCGTAGTCGTAGCTCGTGACGTCCGCCTCGAGGCCGCCCGCGCCGTAGTTGGCGCCGGCCATGAAGCCAAAGTTGGTGCCGCCATGGAACATGTAGAAGTT
>CAYVJM010000177.1:0-5293 GCA_964451695.1 uncultured Lentisphaerales bacterium
GCTACTTCGAGAGCGGCATCGGCCGCGGCATCGGCTTCCGCGACACGAGCCAGGATATGCTCGGCGTCGTCCACCAGATCCCCGAACGCGCCCGCGCCCGCCTCTTCGACGTCGCGGCCACGCAGTTCGAGGACGGCAGCGCCTACCATCAGTTCCAGCCCCTCACGAAGCGCGGCAACGCCGACGTCGGGTCGAACTTCAACGACGATCCGCTCTGGCTCATCCTCGGCGTCGGCGGCTACATCCGCGAGACGGGCGACAAGGCCTTCCTCAAGGAGATGGTGCCTTTCGACAACAGCGAGACGAACCAGGCGACGATGTTCGAGCACCTCAGGCGCTCCTTCCGCTACATCACCACCCACATCGGCCCCCACGGGCTCCCGCTCATCGGCCGCGCCGACTGGAACGACTGCCTCAACCTCAACTGCTTCAGCCGGAACCCCAACGACTCCTTCCAGACCTGCACGAACAAGGACGGCAAGAACGCCGAGTCCGTGATGATCGCGCAGATGTTCGTCTACGTCGCCCCGGAATACGCCGCGATGTGCCGGATGATGGGCCTGGAGGCCGAGGCGCGCTTCGCCGAGAAGGCCGCCGCCAAGATGGAACGCCAGATCTGCAAGACCGGATGGGACGGCGAGTGGTACCTCCGCGCCTACGACGACTTCGGCAGCAAGATCGGCTCCGCGGAATGCGAGGACGGCAAGATCTTCATCGAGACGCAGGGCTTCGGATCGATGGCCCAGATCGGCGCCGACAAGGGATATCCCATCAAGGCGCTCGACAGCGTCAAGAAGCACCTCGACACGAAGTACGGCATCGTGCTCCTCGACCCTCCCTACCGCGACTACCACGTCGAACTCGGCGAAGTCTCCTCCTATCCGCCGGGCTACAAGGAGAATGCCGGCATCTTCTGCCACAACAACCCGTGGATCATCATCGGCGAAGTCGCCTCCGGCCGCCCGCGGAACGCCTGGGAATACTACCGCAAGATCGCGCCCGCCTACCTCGAGGAGATCAGCGAGATCCACCGCCTCGAGCCCTACGTCTACGCGCAGATGATCGCCGGCAAGGCGGCGCGCCGCCACGGCGAGGCCAAGAACAGCTGGCTCACCGGCACGGCCGCGTGGAACTTCGTCGCGCTCTCGCAGTGGATCTGCGGCATCCGCGCCGAACACGAAGGCCTGCGCGTCGAACCCCGCCTCCCGGAACACGTGAAGAAGGCCCGCATCACGCGCCGCTTCCGCGGGTGCGAGTACGTGATCGACGTCGTCAACCGCAAGTCCGACGGCCCGATCGTCCTCAATCTCGCCGCCGGCAAGGCCAAACTTGTCGGCACGCGCGTCAAGGCGGCGCGTGGCGAGAAGAAGGTGCGCCTCGTCGCCACGGTGGGCTGAGCCATGGGCGATACCGACAAGACGTTTCTCATCACGGCGATGCTGCCGGACCGCGTGGGTATCCTGCGCGACATCACCGGCGTGATCTTCCTTCAGGGCGGCAATCTCACCGACCTGCGCCAAACGATCATCGGCGGCGTCTTCTCGCTGAGCTGCGTGGCGGAGTTCACGGGCGCTCCCGATCCCGCAAGGCTCTGCGCCGCCATCGCCGCGGATCTACCCGAGAAGGACGCGCAGATCAGCGTCATGCCCTGCGCCGCGGCCACCTTCGATTCACCTCCCGCCGCCGGCGAGCGCTACGTCGCCGCCGTCTCGGGCCCGGACCGCCCCGGCCGCGTCCACGCCATCGCCGAGATTTTCGCCGCCAACGGCGTCAACGTCGAGGACTGGCGGCACGATCTCTCGAATCGCGACCGCGCCCTCACGATCGGCATCGTGACCGTCCCGGACGCCTGCGACGTCCGCCGTCTCCAGCGCGAGCTTTCGGACAAGCTCGCGCCCTTCGGCATGGCCGTGAGCCTCCGCCACGAAAACATCTTCAGGGCCACGAACGAAGTCGGCCCGATCGACGCGCTGATGAAGGCCGTCCCCGGAAAGTAATCCCATGCTAGACACCTCGGACCTCTCCGCGACCCTGCGGATGATCGGCGAAGAGAACCTCGACGTGCGCACTGTCACGCTCGGCGTCAACCTCAACCGCTGCGCGGGGCAGGACGGCGACGCCATGGTCGCCGCCGTCTACGAGCGCATCTGCCGCGCGGCCGAGCGCCTCGTGCCCGTGGCGAACGACGTCGGCGCCCGCTACGGCGTCGAGATCGTCAACAAGCGCATCGCCGTCTCCCCCTGCTCCATCCTCCTCGAGCCCCACGACGCCGCGACCGGCGTCAAGTTGGCGCAGGCGATGGACCGCGCCTGCGATACCGTTGGCGTCGATCTGCTCGGCGGCTATTCCGCGCTCGTGCAGAAGGGCGTCACGTCGGGCGAACGCACGCTCATCGACTCGCTGCCCGAGGCGCTGGCCTCGACGCGCCACGTCTGCGCCTCGGTGAACATCGGCACGACGAAGGCCGGCATCAACGTGGACGCCGTCTATCTCGTCGCGAAGACCGTGCTGCGCATCGCGGAGGCGACGCGGTCGTCGCGCGGCTTCGGCGCCGCCAAGCTCCTCGTCTTCGCCAACCAGCCCGAGGACAATCCCTTCATGGCCGGCGCGATGCTCGGCGCCGGCGAACCCGAGTGCGTGATCAACGTCGGCGTCAGCGGCCCCGGCGTTGTCAAACGCGCCATCGACCGCCTCTTCGCCGCAGGTGCCGACCGGACCCTCGACCAGATCGCGGAAGAGGTCAAGCACACGGCCTACCGCGTCACCCGCGTTGGCGAACTCGTCGGTCACGAAGTCGCGCGCCGTCTCGGCATCCGCTTCGGCATCGTCGATCTCGCCCTCGCCCCCACGCCGCGCATCGGCGACTCGGTCGGCGAAATCTACCAGGCCATGGGCATCATGCGCCTCGGCGCCCCCGGCACCACGGCTGCGGTGATGATGCTCAACGACGCCGTCAAGAAGGGCGGTTCCTTCGCCTCGAGCGCCGTGGGCGGCCTCTCTGGCGCCTTCATCCCCGTGATGGAGGACCACGCGATTTCCAGCGCCGTCGCGTGCGGCGACCTCACCCTCGAAAAGCTCGAGGCGATGACGGCGGTCTGCTCGGTCGGCCTCGACATGATCCTGGTGCCGGGCGACACGACGGCGGAGACCCTCGCGGGCATCATCCTCGACGAGGCGGCGATCGGCGTGACGAACCGCAAGACGACCGGCATCCGCATCATCCCCGTGCCGGGCGCCAAGCTCGGCGAGCGCGTCGATTTCGGTGGTCTCTTCGGCGCCGGAACCGTCACCGCGCCCGCCTGCCCGCACGGGAACGAGGCATTCGTCCGCCATGGCGGCCACATCCCCGCGCCGATCCACAGTTTGAACAATTAGGAGAGTCGATGAGCCCCTCCCTCGGCGGGCATCCTCCCGCGTCGCGCTGTCGGCGAGCCGCGATCGCGCTGGCGTTGCTGGTGCCGGCGCCAAGCGCGGGTGTGCTGGCGGGGATGATCGCCCTGCCCGGTCATCCTCTGGGGCGGGCGGTATTCGCCCTTTCCAAGGTCTGGCTGTTTGCGTTTCCGGTCGTGTGGTTGCTGACAGTGGAGCGTGGGCGGCCCAGCCTCTCGCCGTTGCGCCGCGGTGGCTTGCTGGCGGGCGTTGTCAGCGGCTTGGTGATGTCGGCTGTGGTTCTGGCGGCGTTTTGGGCACTTGGCGCCCAGATGATACCGCGCGATGTGTTTGCCGCGAAGCTGGCGGAGGTTGGTCTGGGGGATTGGCGACTGTACCTAGCCGGGGCGCTCTACTGGGTTCTGGTGAATTCCGTGTTGGAAGAGTACGTCTGGCGATGGTTCTGCACGGAGCAGTGGGGGCGGCTGATGCGTCCGTGGGCGGCGGTCGTGGCATCCGCGCTGTGCTTCACGCTCCACCATGTGCTGGCGCTTCATTCCTATTTCTCCGACGCTCCAATCGTGACAGCGGCGTGTTCGGTCGGGGTGTTTGCGGGCGGGGTGACGTGGTCGGCGCTGTACGTGCGCTACGGTTCGATTTGGCCGGGGTACCTTAGCCATGCGATCGTCGATGTCGCGGTGTTCGGCATCGGCGCGGCGTTGTTGTTCGGCTAGGGTCTCCTCGTTGAGACGTTGGTCTGGACGGCGTCCAGCTTGCAGTTGAACAGCCAGTCGAAAAGGGCGGGATCTTTGTAGAGCGGCGCGGGAACGTGCCCCATGCCGACGTACTCGCTGTAGCGGAACATGGGACGTCCGGCGCGCGCCAGCGTGACCGTGGTGCGTGTGTGCCCCGTCAGGGTGTCCGACGTCTGGCTCTCGACCGCCTCGCGGTTGCACGCGTAGTCGCGGTTGAGCCCGAGGGCCTGTCGGGCGACCTCCACGCGTTTCGCGTTGTCCTGCAACCCGATGTGGTACCAGACCGCCGTCTTCTCCGCGATGTCGTTGCCCAGATCGGGCTGACTCTGCCCCGCTCCGCGGATAATGCCCGCGAAATGGCGGCCCGCCTTGTACATGCCTCGCGCTAGGGGGAAGCTACCCGATCCGCCCCGCGAAAACCCAGTCAGATAGACACGGTCGAGGTCGATGCGGTATCCTGCGGCGACCGCGTTCGTGATCCAATGCCCCAGAAACTCGCCATCGGCCTCCCCGTCCTTCTGATAGCTCAGGACGAAGGCGGGATGCGTCTGGGCGACGTCCGCGTAATGATCCCGCCCCTCGTTCCAGAATCCAGACACGAGCAGCGGATACGTACGCGTCGCGTTTTCGGGCCGGTCATAGCCCCAGGGCCCCTTGAACTCCAGCGTGCCGAAGGAACAGGTCTTCGGCGCGTCTGACGGATCATAGGTGGCCGTGGATTTGATCTCCAAGCCCGCTTCTCCGCCCATCGCCGCCAGCGCCATCGTCGCCATTGCACAGATGATTGAAACTTGAAACTTGAGACTTGAAACTTGTTGCGTGTGCATTCCATTCTCCCCTTCGATCATTCGCCGTGCTTCACCGCGATCTCCGCGAGGTTCCTCAGCAAGCCGCCGCCGCGCCGACCGCCGCGTCCACGCCGAGGCGGGCGCGGACGCGCCCGAAAGGCGGCTCGCCGGGACGGCGTCGCCCCACCTCGCTTCGCAATCGGGCTTGCGGGCACCGCATGAGTTTCTGCGAAGCGACCACCAGGGTGGGGCGCAGCCGTCCCGGCAAGCCGCATCGCATGAAAGACGGCTGGTGTCTGTCGGCGACTTGCGAAGCATTCCATTCGCCCCTTCGATCATTCGCCGTGCTTCACCGCGATCTCCGCGAGGTTCCTCAGCAAG
>CAYVJM010000178.1:0-5254 GCA_964451695.1 uncultured Lentisphaerales bacterium
ATTTCGGGGTAGGGCGCGATCTCCGAGCGCGCCGTTTCCCTGGTTCCCGGCCATAGTGCGAATTGCCGGTCGAATCATTCCACGAGGACGGGCTTGAACGACTCCTTCCAGGGGAGGCCCCAGCGGTTGAGCGCGTCCATGAAGGGATCGGGGTCGAACTCCTCGACGTTGAAGACGCCGGGCTTCATCCATTTTCCCGCGAGCATCATCATGCCGCCGATCATCGCGGGGACGCCGGTCGTATAGGAGATGGCCTGCGAGCCGATTTCGCGGTAGCATTCCTGGTGATCGCAGATGTTGTAGACGTAGTACTGGACCGGCTTGCCGTTCTTCACGCCTTCGAAGATGCAGCCGATGTTCGTCTTGCCCTTCGTGCGCGGGCCCAGGGACGCCGGATCGGGCAGGAGCGCCTTGAGGAACTGGAGCGGAACGATCTTCTGGCCCTGGAAGTCGATCGGCTCGATGGAAGTCATGCCGACGTTTTCGAGGCACTTCAGATGCGTCAGGTAGCTCTGGCCGAAGGTCATGAAGAAGCGAATGCGCTGGATGCCCTTCAAATTGAGCGCGAGCGACTCGAGCTCCTCGTGGTGGAGCAGATACATGTCCTTGCGGCCGACGCCCTCGAAGTCGTATTCGCGCTTGATTTCCATCGGCTCGGTCTCGACCCACTCGCCGTTCTCCCAGTAGCTGCCCTTGGCCGTGACTTCGCGGATGTTGATCTCCGGGTTGAAGTTGGTGGCGAACGGATAGCCGTGGTCGCCGCCATTGCAGTCGAGGATGTCGAGGCGGTGGATTTCGTCGAAGTAGTGCTTTTGCGCGTAGGCGGAGAAGACGCCGGTGACGCCGGGGTCGAAGCCGCAGCCGAGCAGCGCCATGATCCCCGCCTCCTCGAACTTCTTCCGGTACGCCCACTGCCACTTGTACTCGAACTTGGCCGTCTCCGGCGGCTCGTAGTTGGCGGTGTCGAGGTAGTGCGTGCGCGTCGCGAGGCACGCCTCCATGATCGTCAGATCCTGGTACGGCAGCGCGATGTTCATCACGAGGTCGGGCTTGTACGCGCGGATCAGCGCGACGAGCGCGTCCACGTTGTCGGCGTCGACCTGCGCCGTCGAGATCGCGGTGCGCCCGCCGCCGAGCTTCGCCTTGAAGGCGTCGCACTTGGCCTTCGTGCGGCTCGCGATGCAGATGTCGGGGAAGACTTCGGGGTTCTGGCAGCACTTGTGGATGACGACGCCGGCGACGCCGCCGGCTCCGATGATCAGGGTCCGGCTCATGTGTTTCTCCCTCCAAGCAGGAGGAGCGTCTCCCGCAGGATTTTGCAGGCCAGCGCGGTGGACGCCCCGGAGGCGTCGTACACCGGCGACAGTTCAGTGAAGTCCATCGCGACGACGTTCAGCCGCAGCGCCGTCTTGAGCGCCCAGAGCAGGCTGACGAAGGAAACGCCGCCGGCCTCGGGCGTCCCGGTGCCCGGGAAGCACGACGGATCGAGGACGTCGAGGTCGACCGTCACGTAGACCGGCGCGTCGCCGATCTCGCGCACGGCGTCGGGCAGGCGGCTGAAGCCGAAGCGGCACGTCTTGACATGCTGCGCCCCCCATTCGAACTCCGCGCCATCGCCGCTGCGGATGCCGAACTGGAAGATGCGCCCGTCCCCCACCAGCTCGTGGCAGCGTCGCATGACGCAGGCGTGCGAGAGCTTGACGCCGAGATAGTCGTCGCGAAGGTCGGCGTGGGCGTCGAAGTGGAGGATGCGCAGGTCGGGGTGGCGGCGGACGGCGCTGCGCACGGCGCCGAGGGTGACGAGGTGCTCGCCGCCGAGCATGACGGGGATCTTGCCGTCGCCGAGGATTTCGTCCGCCTGCGCGGCGATGGCGTCGAGCGCCGCCTCGGGGCTGCCGAAGGGCAGCTCGAGGTCGCCGCCGTCGAAGATGCGCATGTAGGCGAGATCGCGGTCCTGATAGGGGCTGAACGTCTCGATGCCGAAGCTCTCGTTGCGGATGGCGGAGCAGCCGAAGCGCGCGCCCGGCCGATAGGAGGTCGTGCTGTCGAAGGGCGCCCCGAAGAGCGCGATGCCACTCTCGGCGTACCCGGCGTCGCAGCCGATGAAAGTATGCTCGTTTCTCGTCATGGATGCGGAATTCTACCATCCTTCCCCGAAGTTCGACAGTGGAAAAACGGGATCCGCACGACGCGATGCCTAGATCAGCGGAATCTTCCTGCGACGGCCCATGATGGCGAAGCTCGCGGCCATCGCGCCCAGCAGTGCGACGGGCACCGCGATCCAGACCGCTTCGCGGGCCAGCGCGATCTGGTAGTGGAGCGTGGCGACGGACCAGCCGAGCACGGTCAGGTAGACCATCATCACGAGGCCGTAGAAGCGTCCCAGCTCGCGGAACGCGGCGCCCATGGCGGCGAGGCAGGGCACGTAGAGCAGGATGAAAAGCAGATAGGCGAACGCCTGGTGGCGGCCATGCGGGAATGCCGCGCGCATGTTGGCGAAAACCGAGGCCTCGGCGCCGGCCGATTTGGCGGCTTTCGCCTCGTCGGCGGAAACGTCCCCGAAGCCGAGCGGATCAAGCAGCGCGGCGAAGATCCCCTTGAGGCCTTTGGGGATCGTGGCGAACGCCTTGCGCATGCCGCCGCGGAGACTGAAGGGCGCAGGCGCCTCCGCACCCGCCGAGGCCTCGGCGCCGGCATTCTGGCCGTAGAGGCTCGTCATCGTGCCGATGACCGCCTCCTTCGCGAAGAGGCCGCTGAAGATCGCGACCGTCGCCGGCCAGTTGTCCTTTTCAACGCCCATCGGTTCGAACACGGGCGTCAGCGCCGTGCCCACGGCGGCGAGGACGGACCGGTCGCTGCCGTCGTGGTCGACCGAGCCGTCGGTGCCGACCGTGTTGAGGACGCCGAGGACGAGCACCATGGGCACGATGACCTGTCCGGCGCGGAAGATGAAGATCTTGAGGCGGTCCCACGAGTGGAGCAGGATGTGCTTCATGCGCGGCAGGTGATAGGGCGGCAGCTCCATGATGAAGTGGGAGGGGGTGCCGCGAAAGAGCGTCCGCTTGAGCAGGAGGCCGGTGAGGACGCCCAGGACCATGCCCGCGAGGTAGATCATGAAGACAAGGCGGCCGGGGTTGTCCGCGAAGAAGGCGGCGCCGAAGACGACGTAGATCGGCAGCTTGGCGCCGCACGACATGAACGGCGTCATGAAAATCGTCAGGAAGCGGTCGCGCCGGCTTTCGAGCGTGCGCGTCGCCAGGATCGCGGGCACGGAGCATCCGAATCCGACGAGCAGCGGCACGAACGACTTGCCCGGCAGGCCGAGCCAGCGCATGAAGCGGTCCATGACGAACGCCGCGCGCGCCATGTAGCCCGAATCCTCCAGGACCGCGAGGCAGAGGAACATCAGGAAGATCGGCGGCAGGAACGTGGCCATCGTCTGGAGGCCCGCGCCGAGGCCGCTGGCCAGCAGCGCCGTGAGAACCTGCGGGGCGCCGGCGCGTTCGAGCAGCGCGGCGGGGCCCTCGACAAAGAACGTCTCGCCGAGGATCTCGAAGAAGTCGATGAACGCGCCGCCCACGACCTGCGTGATCCAGAACACGATGTACATGACCAGGAGGAAGAAGGGGATGCCAAGCCAGCGGTTGAGGATGACGCGATCCGCCTTCTGGGTGAAGTGCTCCTTCACGGGCGCCTTCGCGACCACCTCGTGGCAGAGTCCCTGGATGACGCCGTAGCGGGCGTTGGCCAGCGACTCGTCGGGGAACTCCTTGAGCACGCCCGTGATGCGGGCGCAGGCGGCGGCGACGGCCGCCTCCAAGCCGGGGTCCGCGGCCGCGGCGCGCGCGCGGACGTCGGGATCCCCTTCGAGCAGACGCGTCGCGACCCAGCGGACCGGCGTGCGCATCGCCTCGGCGATCGCCGCGCAGGCGGGCTGCAGCGCCGCGATCTCGCGCTCGACCTCGTCGGAGTAGGCGATCTTGAGCTTGGAGCAGGCCGGGGCGTCGAGGGCGGCGCCGAGGGCCCTGACAAGATCCTTCAGATCCGCCGACCGGGCGACGTTCACACCCACCACGGGGCTGCCCAGATGCATCCGCAGGTGCTCCAGGTCGATGCGGATGCCGCGGTCCTCCACGACGTCCATCATCGTCACGACGTGGAGCATCGGCACGCCCAGCTCGGTCAGCAGCAGCGTGAGGTAGAGGTTGCGCTCGAGGTTCGTCCCGTCGATGATGTTCACAAGGAGGTCGGCCTCGTCGCCGAGGACGTAGTCCACCGCGACGCGCTCGTCCTCGCTTCCCGGGATCAGGGAATAGATGCCGGGCAGATCGACGACCTCGACCTCTCTGCCGTCGGGCAGGCGCAGGGCGCCCTCTTTGCGCTCGACGGTGACGCCCGGCCAGTTGCCGATGTGCTGCTTCGAGCCCGTGAGTGCGTTGAAGACGGTGGTCTTGCCGCAGTTCGGGTTGCCGACGAGTCCGATGGTCAATTTTCCCCGGGTCTGGTTCATGGCGTGTTCGCGTTTCCGGTTTCGATGGGCATTCAGAGGGGGACGACTTCGACAACGGCCGCCTCCGAGCGGCGCAGCGACAGATGGAAGCCGCGCAGGCTGATCTCGACCGGATCGCCCAGCGGAGCCTGGTTGACGAGTTCGACGACGACGCCGCGCGTGAGGCCCAGCGCGAGCAGCCGCGCCCGGTAGGCGGGGTTGCCCTGGGCATACCCCACGATCTTCGCCTTCATGCCCTTTCCCAGATTGCTCAACGACGTCTTCGGGCTCATGATTCCTCTCGCCTCCTCGAAAAATGGCCGCACACTATAAGAACCACCCTCGCCGCTGTCAACACAAAAAATTAGACGAGTATAACTTTCGCGACCGCCGGCGCCGGGCACTCGGTCTTCGGGGTGTGCCGCGCCGGGCGAACCGGATGCGATTGTAATCTCGCGATTTTCGCAAGATTACAATCGCCGCGCCACCGATGTCTCTCACGCCGCACTCAGAGTGGGCTGCGGCTGGACCGGGCATCGCGCGTCCGCCCCGCTGGAGGGGCGCAATCCTTTGCGCCCGCGGCGGCGGCAAGAGATTGCCGCCCTTCTATGCCGCGCGCCCTTGCAGTGGCACACCGTGCGCGGCCATCGGCTTTCGCAGAAAAGCGAGCTGCCGAGACCCGCAGGCAGAGGCCTGCCTGCGGGGAGAGGGTAAAAGCTCCGCGACCGCCTTGTGCGAAGCTTTTACCCTCTTCCTGCGCCCAGG
>CAYVJM010000179.1:0-5242 GCA_964451695.1 uncultured Lentisphaerales bacterium
ACGCCTTTCTCAAGCGACACGCCCGCGAACACCAGATCTTCCGCATCGACCACTATCTCGGCAAGGGCACCGTCCAGAACATCCTGGTGATGCGCTTCGCCAACCTCCTCTTCCACCCCGTCTGGCGCGCGGAGTGCGTCGATCACGTCCAGATCACCGCCGCCGAGACGATCGGCGTCGAAAATCGCGCGGGCTACTACGACCAGGCCGGCCTCGTGCGCGACATGTTCCAGAACCACCTCCTCGAACTGCTCGCGTTCACCGCCATGGAGACGCCGTCCGCCTTCGACGCCGACGCCATCCAGAAGGCCAAGCTCGACGTCATCCGCGCCATCCGCCCCTTTTCGGCCGCCGGCGCGTCCGAGGACTTCGTCCGCGGCCAGTACCGCGGCTACCGCGCCGAGCGCGGAGTCGCTCCCGACTCCGCCACGGAGACGTTCGCCGCCGCCCGGCTCTGGGTCGACACGCCGCGCTGGCGGGGCGTCCCCTTCTACTTGCGCTCCGGCAAGCGCCTCGCCGTACGCGAGACGACCGTGACGCTTGCCTTCAAGCCCGCGCCCTGCCAGGTCTACGGCCCCTGCGACGCCGGCAAGCTCACCCTGCGCATCCAGCCCGACGAGGGCGTCTGCCTCCACCTCCAGGCCAAGCGCCCCGGTCCCAAGCTCTGCATCGGCGATCTGCCGCTGTCCTTCCGCTACGCCGACCTGGGCGACACTTCGTCCCGGCCAGACGGCTACGCGCGTCTCCTTCTCGACGCCATGCTCCACGACCACACCCTGTTCGTGCGCAACGACACGATCGCCGCCTCCTGGGCGCTCTTCACCCCCGTGCTCGAACGCTGGTCCCGCGATCCCGCCTCCTGCCCCCTCCACGACTACGAACCCGGCTCCACCGGCCCCGCCGCCGCCGACGCGCTCATCGCCCGCGACGGCCGTGTCTGGGAGGGGTTGGAAACTGGAAACTAGAAACTGGAAACTGGAAACTGGAAACTAGCCGAGTGATTTGTCGCTTCCGCGCTACCGGACTCACGCACTCACGCACTCCCGCACTCAAACATGAATCCTCCCTCCCCCAAGCCCGGCGTCTACCCCTTCTGGTTCTGGAACGGCGTCCAGGAGGAAAGCCAGATCGCCGAACAGCTCGAGGCCATGAAGGCCGGCGGCTGCCGCGGCGTCGTCATCCACGCGCGCACCGGCAACAAGATCCCCTACCTCTCGGACCGGTGGTTCGACCTCTTCATCCACGCCTGCGAGTGCGCGAAACGCCTTGGCCTGACCGTATGGATCTACGACGAAGACGGCTACCCCAGCGGCAACGCCGGCGGCCGCGTCCAGAAGGATCGACCCGACCTGCGGCAGAAGCGCCTCGAATTCGCCTACGCGCCCACGGACCCCGACGCCCCCTGCTTCGCCGCGTTCGACGCGACGACATACGTCCGCCTCGACGAACGCGCCGCTCCACGCGGCACGCCCGCCCTGCGCTTCACGCTGCGCGTCGTCGATGGCCATGTGGACACGTTCTCCCGCGAGTCCGCCGAACGCTTCATCGCCATCACCCACGAAGCCTACGCCCGCCGCGCCAGCCGGTTCTTCGGCGACCCAGTCGAGGTCGTCTACACCGACGACGAGAGCTTCCAGGTCTGCTGGACTGGCGGCATCCCCTGGTCCGAGGCCCTTGACGCCGAATTCGCGCGCCGCCACGGCCACGCCCTCGCCGACATCCTGCCGCAGCTCGTCGAGGACCTCCCCGGCGCCTCCGAGGCGCGCCTGCGCTTCTATGCCCTCGCCCGCGAGCTGTTCCTCGAGAACTTCATCCGTCCGCAAGCCGACTGGTGCGCCCGCCACGGCCTCGCCTATGCCGGCCACCTCTGCGGCGACGAAGGCCCCACGGCCACTTCCGTCAAGAACTTCGGCACGGCCATCCCCTATCTTCTCGCCGAAGACATTCCGTCCATCGACGACTACCTCTGCGAACTGAAGGACCACGGCTACCTGCGCCACCCGCTCAACACGGACGACCTCCGCTTCCTCTGCAAGGACGGTCGCAAGTTCTGCCCCCTGCAAATCTACAAAGGGGCGTCGTCCGTCGCCAACCAGTTCAAAGTCGGCCTCGTCTCCGCCGAAAACCTGACATTCCTCGGCTGGGACATCCAGCCCGCCTTCCTGGAAACCCAGATGCGCTTCGAACTGGCGATGGGCGTCAACCTCGTCACCCCCCACGCCTGCTACTACACGATCGGCGACGGGACGAAATACGACTGCCCCCCGAGCTACTCCGGCCACCAGCCCTTCCACGCCATCTTCGGCCGGCGCTGCGCCACCTGGACGCGCATGGCCGAGCTGCTCCTGCGGGGCGCGCTCCACGCCGACTGCCTCGTCGTCTTTCCCGATCGCATCGTCGCATCCGAGACCGGCGCCGACATCGACGCGAAGTTCCCCTTGCGCCTCCCGCGCGAACGCATGTCCCCCGGCGAATTCGACCTCCACTTCAACACGCTGCTCATGGAGCTGGCGCGTCGCCATGTCGGCTATGAACTCGGCGAGGACGCCATCGTCGCCGAGCGCGCGCAACTCCGCGACGGCGCGATCGTCCTCGGCAAGCGCGCCTACACGGCGGTCGTCTGCCTCTCCGGCGTCGCGATCAGCCCGGCCGCGGCGCACCTCCTCGAGCGCTTCAAGGCGGCCGGTGGCACAGTCGCGACCCTGCCTCCGGGCGATTACGCCGCGCTCGACGCGCTCGCCCCCGACATCCCCCTCGCGGGCGAAGGCGGCGAAGAGATCCTCGTCCACGCCCGCGACAACGGCGCCTTCCGCGAAGCCTTTCTGCTCAACCTCTCCGGGCGCGACCTCGCGCCCCGGCTCGCGTTCGACGGCGACTGCCTCGTCTACGATCCCGTGGAGGACGTTGCCTTCAAGGCCTCGGGCGGCCTCCCCGCGGACTTCGTCCTGACGCGCGGCGCCTCCTGCATGATCCTGCCCGCGGACTTCCCCTGCGAGGTCGTCCCGCACGAAACCACCGCTTGGCGCGACGGTCGCGCATGGACGCCGCTCGCGCCCGTCTCCGTCGCCGCCCTGCGCCCCAACGCCGTGGCCTTCCACAAGACGCGCGGCTTCGCCTTCGAACTCGAAGCGGGCGCGAGCGTCTCGGCCCTCTACACCGAGCATCTCGCCGCGTCCGGGCTGGCCCTCAACGGCCGCGCCGCCGGCCGCGCGCTGCCGCATCATCCCTGCGACTTCTGCTTCGAAGGCGTGGTGGTGTCCGCACTCTGCCACACCGGGGCGAACGCGGTGTCGCTCGCCGCCGAGCGCGACATGGTCTACCTCGAAGGCGACTTCCGGGTCGACGGCGCCATCCTGCGCGCGCCGCAACCGCTCGCGCTCGGGGATTTGTCCAAGGCGGGGCTGCCGCACTACTGGGGCGGCGTCGAGTATGCATTCGCCTTCGAGGGGCGGCGCGACCTGCTGCGCCTCGACCTCGCCGGGGGCGCCGCGGAGGTTCGCGTGAACGGCGCCGCCGCGGGGGACGTCTTCGGCGACCCCGCGACCGTGCGCATCGGCGGCCTCTGCGGCGACGGGCGCAACGAACTCGTCGTGCGCGTGTTCGGCACCTCCGCCAACTTCATCGTCGGCCAGGCCGTTCCCTTCGGCCTCCTCGCCGCCGAGATCGGGTAGCCGCCGGCTTCCCGGTCCCGAGACGGCAGGAGCCCGCCTCTGGAAATCGCGAAAAAGGCGGGTTGACAGTCGCTCCCGAATGGTGCTATTATAGCACTCAACCAACTCGAAAGGCCCTGCCCATGATTGCTCCGTCCGCTTCGCGTCCCGTCTTCTCCGGTGTCATGCCCCACCTCGCCGTCAAGGCCGGCCATCTTCCCGCCCGCACGGAAACCGGCATCGGCGCCCTGATGCCGTGGGCCAACCGCCTCTGGTTCGTCACCTACGTCGCTCACAAGCACGCCTCTGGCTCTGGCACCGGCCTCTTCAGCGTCGACGACGGCATGAGCCTGACGAAGCACCCGGAGTCGGTCGTCGGCACCTACGCCAACCGGATGATCCACAAGGAGAGCAATCAGCTCTTCATCGGCCCCCACGCGATCGACGTGGACGGCAACGTCCGCACCATCGCCCCGCTCGTGGACGTTCGCATCACCGCCACCTGCCGCCATCTGACCGACCCCGCCAACAAGGTCTACATGGTCGGGATGGAAGGGGAGTTCGCCGAAGTCGACGTCAACACCCTCGAGGTGCGCATGCTGGCCGACTTGAAGCAGGAACTCGCCATGGGCGAACGCTGCCGCCCGCACTTCAAAGACGCCTACACCGCGCACGGCCGCGTCGTCGTCGCCAACAACAGCTACTACGCGGCGGACTTTCTTCGCGGCCACAGCGACGGCCGTCTGGCCGAGTGGGACGGCAAGGTCTGGACGGTGCTCGAACGCACGCAGTTCAACACGACGGCCGGCCGGCTGGCCGGGGACATGGGCGAGGCGATCTACGCCGTCGGCCAGGACCGCGCCTCGGCCTTGCTCAAGGTCTATCTTCCCTCGACGGGCTGGCGCAACTACCGCCTCCCCAAGGCCACGCACACCCAGGACCACGCCTGGACCACCGAATGGCCGCGCATCCGCGAGATCGAGAGCGAGCGCTGGATGGTCAACGCCAGCGGCCTGTTCTACGAGCTGCCCGCGATGACGTACGCCGACGCCGTCTGGGGGCTGCGCCCCGTCTGCTCGCACCTGCGCATCGTCGGCGACTACTGCTCCTGGAACGGCCTTCTCGTCATGGCCGGCGACCAGACCACGCCGATCAACGAATCCAACGCCTACGTCGGTCAGCCGCAGGCCAACCTCTGGTTCGGCAAGTCCGACGACCTCTGGCAGTGGGGCAAGCCGACCGGCTGGGGCGGCCCGTGGTGGGAGACGGCGGTGAAGGCCGGCGAGCCGAGCGATCCCTTCCTCATGACCGGGTTCGAGCACAAGTGCCTCCATGTCCGCCACGACGGCGGCGATGGCGTGCGCGTGACCGTCCAGGTCGACTTCATGGGCCAGGGCCAGTGGGTGGACTACGAGACGCTGAAGATCAAGGGCGGCTATGCGTACCATGTCTTCCCGACCGGCTTCAGCGCGCACTGGGTGCGGGTCGTCGCCGACCGCGCAGGCGTCGCTACCGCCCAGTTCGCCTACACCTGACCGAGGGCGGTCCCGAGGTCGAAACTGCACGCGACTCCTCTGCCATGAGCCATTCGC
>CAYVJM010000180.1:0-5234 GCA_964451695.1 uncultured Lentisphaerales bacterium
GAGGCACTTCGGGAGATCCGCGGTCAACGGACCGAGACGCCGGCCGCGGCCGGCGGCCAGGATGACGAGGGGAACAGGTTTGGAAGCGGCTGCGTGCATGGCGATTTCGCCTCGGGGCTTCCGCCGCGGGGGGCGGAGGCCAGGCCAGGACGTTCAGGGCTCCGAAGGCACGACGGTCGCAGCCTGCTTGGCGGCGTTCGCCTCGGCGATGAGATCTTCAATGTCGCCCAACACGGCGTGGAGACCGTCGCAGGCATCGACGGCGCTGGCGATGCGCTTCTTGACCTTCTCGTCCGCCGAGATCTTCGCGGCGGAAAGATCGTGGATCAAGGACGATACTTCGCCGATGCCCATGCGCAGGACCTTGCGGAAATCGTCGAGGCGGTTCAACGTCTCGCGGAAGCGCATGGCGTCGCGCTCGGCTGTCTTGACGCGATCCTCGTCCGTGAGATCGGTGAAGGACAGCACCGCGCCCACGACGTTGCCGTCGGAATCGCGGTTGCAGGCGGCGCTGAAGCCGACACGGAAAGGCTCGCCGCCCTGGCGGACGGCGACGACGACGCCGCTGGACTCGTAGTGCTCGCCCGACAGCGAGGAGGTGATGCGCTCGGCGTCGTCGCGGTTGAGGAACAACTCGCCCAGATGGCGCCCGACGAGCCCCGACTCCGAGGAATGGTCCCAGAGGCGCGCGGTGGCGGGGTTGGCGTATTCGATGTTCGCGCTCATGTCGATGACGACGATCGCGCTGCTCGCGTTCTGCAACGCATTGTGCTCCGTGAGGAGCATCTCGTCAGCCTGACGGCGCACCGTCTCGTCGCGGATGAAGAAGCAGAGGTGCGGGGTGGAGAGATGAAGCGGACAGACGGAGACTTCGGCGGGGAACGCCGTGCCGTCGCCGCGGATGCAGGAGGCCTGCATCAGGGTGAAACACTCGTTGCGCAGATTCTCGTAGAGCGTGCGGATCAACTCGTCGTCGCAACCCGCGATGATGTCCTTGATGTTCTTGAAGCTGAAGTCGTCCGGCGAATACCAGAACGCATCGATCGCGCGCGGATTCACATCGCGGATGCGACCGCGCAGATCGGTGACGATCGCCGCGTCGTAGAGGTTCTGGAAGAGGTCGGAGTACGGATCGCGGTTTTGAGCGGCGACGACCTGCTCCCGGGACTTGACCACCTTCGAAGGCGCGATGAACGCGGTTTTCGGACTTTCGGAGAGCGGGACGGCCGAGATTTCGGGAATCAGGTCGATCCGCATCGTTCGCGATTTGTTTTCGTTCATGACGTGCCCCCACTGGGTTCATTCTGTTTGAGTCTCCATTTTATGCCAACATCGCCATCAATGCAATCCGTAAGGTGTCCGCATGCTGGGTTTGACTTTCCCCCTGCGATTTGATTTGATCTCTCCGTGACCGTGTTTACCTGCGCAGTCAGAACCGCTTCGCGGTGATGAAAGCCCGGAGGACCTGTCGTCGGACCACGGTCGCTGTCTTTGATCCAAGACTCAACAGTAAATGGCGACGGTCTTTCCAGAATTTCCATGGGCCTTGACGATAGGCGGAGTTTTCGCGGCCCTCTGCCTTGGCGGTGCCTTTGGCGCGGCACGCCGCAAACGCCTCGTCGAAAACATTCCCACGAGCAAGACGACCGGCGTCTTCATCGGCCTCGTCGAATTGAAGGGCACCGCCGAGGCCGAAACGGCCCTGCCCTGCTTTCTCGCCGACATCCCCTGCGTCTATCACGACTGGGAAGTCGAGGAGCACTGGACGCGCCACACGACCGAAACAGTCCGCGACTCCAAGGGAGTCACCCGGACCCGCCAGAAGACCGAGACGGGATGGAAGACCGTCGCCCGCGGCGGCCAAGCCATTCCGTTCTACCTGAAGGACGACGCCGGCCTCGTCCGCATCCAGCCCGATGGCGCAGACATCGAGGCCGAGACGGTTTTCGACGAGACGTGCCACCCACAGGACTACCTCTACTACGCAAAGGGCCCGCAGACCGCGATCGCGAATTCCGACCACCGCCGCCGCTTCGTCGAACGCGCCATCCCCCTGCACGCGGCGATCTACGTCATGGGGCAGGCCCGCGAACGCGACGACATCGTGGCCCCCGAAATCGCGGCCAGCGACCAGGCGCCGGTTTTCGTGATCTCCACGCATACCGAAGAGCAGATCGTCTCCGGTCATGCCGGCGCCTGCTGGGGTCTCCTCGTCCTCGGCCTCCTCCTGACCCTTGGCGCCCTGGCGCTGCAATTGCGCATCCACGACCTCGACATCGCCGAACACCGCGAACAGTTCGCCTTCGCGGCCGGCGTCTACGCCGCGGTCGCGCTCCTCGGCTGGATCTGGATGGCGTACAACAGCCTCGTCGAACTCCGCCAGCGCGTCCGCCAGGCCTGGGCGAACATCGACGTGCAGCTCAAACGGCGCCGCGAACTCATCCCGCGCCTCGTCGAGACCGTCATCGGACTGCGCGACTACGAACGCACCGTCCAGACCGAACTCGCGCAGATCCGAGCCGAACTCGTCACCACGGCGCCAGGTCTGGTGGGACCCGATCCCGCAGCCTGCGGCACCACGATCGCCGCGATCGTCGAGCGCTACCCCGAACTCGTCTCCAACGGCGCGTTCACCGCGCTCGCCAAGGAAACGACCGCCACCGAAGACCGCATCGCCCTGGCTCGGGGCTATTTCAACGACATCGCGACATTCTACAACACGCGTCTGGAGACGCTGCCCGAAAGGTTCGTCGCCGGGATCGGCGGCCTGCGCCGCCAGTCGCTTATGGATGTTCGCGGCTTCGAACGCAAAGCCGCTCCGATCCATCTCGTTTCGCAGGAAACCTCGTTGATGCCAACATCGACTTCTGCTAGCATGTCCTCGCACACTGAACCCCGCCCCCTTCTCCCTAGCCCCTAGCCCCTAGCCCCTAGCCCCTCACCCCTACCCATGCTCCCCTCCCCCGTCCTCCTGTGTCGCTGTGCGCACGCCGCCACAATCCCCGCCGACAGGCAGGCGGCCGTGCTCGACGGCCTTGCGGCCTGCGGGCGCCCTGTGGCGATCGTGGACGACCTCTGCGGCCTCGCCGCACGCCGCGATCTCTGGCTCGAGCAACTCATCGCCTCGTCCGAACGCCTCACCATCGTCGCCTGCCACCCGCGCGCCGTGCGCGGCCTCCTCGCCCGCCTCGGCACAACGCCCGATCCGAACCACCTCGACTGCCTCGACCTGCGCAGCGACTCCGCCGAGGCGATCCTCGCCGCCATCTTCTCCCAATCTCCGTCCCCCGCGACCGTTCTCGAAACCCCTGAAGAACCGGCCGCCGACGCGCCCGCATTCTGGCGGCCGTGGTTCCCGGTGATCGATCCCGACCGCTGCGTGAACTGCCGCCAATGTCTCGAATTCTGCCTCTTCGGCGTCTACGAAGCCGATGTGGACGGCCGGGTCGTTGTCGCCCACCCCAACCACTGCAAGAACAACTGCCCCTCCTGCGCGCGCCTCTGCCCGCATGTGGCGATCATGTTTCCCAAGATCGAGGAGGAGTCGCCCGTCAGCGGCACGGACGACGACCCCGCGCTCGCCGCCGGCCAGGTTCGGCTGACGCGCGATCAGCTCTTCAAGGCCAACGGCCACCTTCTCGACAAGCTTCGCGCGCGCCAGACGCGTCCCCGACTTTTCAAGGAAGGTCTCGACTGAAACGCCCATGCTCCTCTCCCTGACACGACGGATGCTCTTCGAACCCGCGCCCCGCATCCTCGCGCGGCTCGCCTGGACGCTCGGCTGGAAGGGCGGCCGCGGGATCGCCGCCTTCCAGAAGCGCGCCGCGCGCGGCATTCGCTCCCCCGCCGTGCTCTTCATCTCCCTGACCGACCGCTGCAACCTCGCCTGCCGCGGCTGCTGGGTCTCCCGCGCCACCCCTCCGCGCGAACTCCCCCTTGAAACGCTCGACGCCATCGTCGGCGAATGGAAGCGCCGCAACCGCTCGCACTTCTTCGGTCTCCTCGGCGGCGAACCCCTCCTCCACCCGCAGTTGACCGCGATCCTCGAACGCCACCGCGACTGCTACTTCCAGATTTTCACGAACGGCACGCTCCTCGACGACCGCATGGCCGCCGAATTCCGCCGCCTCGGCAATGTCACACTCGTCGTCAGCGTCGAAGGCAGCCCGTCGATCAGCGACATTCGCCGCGGCGGCGACGACGTGTGGCGCCGCGCCATGGCGGCCATCGAGGCCTGCCGCCGCCAGCGCCTCTTCTTCGGCGTGGCCAGCAGCCTCTGCAAGAACAACCTCGACGACCTGCTCAGCGACGCCTTCCTCGAAGACATGATCCGCCGCGGCGCCCTCTACGCCTGGTACTACATCTACCGCCCTTCCGGCCCCGATCCCGCCCCGGACCTCGCGCTCGACGCCGCCGACATCCTGCGCGTGCGCCGCTTCCTCGTCGAAGCCCGCCGCCGCCACCCCATCCTGATCGTCGACGCCTACTGGGACGCCGACGGACGCGCGCTCTGCCCCGCCGTCGAGGGGATCAGCCATCACATCGGCCCCGGCGGCGATCTCGAGCCCTGTCCTCCCATCCAGTTCGCCCGCGAGAACCTCCGCGACGGCACGAGCCTCGACGCGCTCTTCCAGCAGTCCACGTTTCTCGAGGAATTCCGCCAGCTCGCCGCCGCCAACGGCCGCGGCTGCATCCTGCTCGCCAACCCCGCCGCGCTCCGCGATTTCATGGACCGCCCGGACATCCGCGACACGACGGGCCGCGGCACCGGCTTGCAAGAACTGGCCGCGATGAAGCCCAGACCCTGCCACGACCTTCCCGGTCAGGAAATCCCCGAGCGGCACTGGCTCTACCGCTACGCCAAGCGCCGCTGGTTCTTCGGATTCGGAACGTATGGCTGAAACCCTCCACAGTCCACCGGCCGCCACAGCCGCCAGCAGCTCCGCTCGCAACGCGCAAATCGCGCGATGGCGCGAACTGCGCCGTCGCGCAGCCGCTTGCATCGCCGCCCACGCCGCCACGCCACCGATGCCGCTGCATCAGCTCGTGGCGATGGCCACCGACCTCGCCGCGAATCTTGGGATTGCCGATGCGCAGGAGGTCAAGTTGCTCACCGTCTTCCTTCACAACGAAGCCTGGCGCGAGACCGTCGCCGGCATCCCGTTCGCGCGTCGTCTCCTCCTCCTCCCGCAATGCCTTCGCTCGCGCAAAGACTGCCCGGCACATCACGACGA
>CAYVJM010000181.1:0-5233 GCA_964451695.1 uncultured Lentisphaerales bacterium
CGTCGTCGTATTCGAGCGTGCGCTTGCGGATGGAGAAGTTGTGCTGCTCGACGCGCCGCTGGGCCGTCTCGATGGAGCGGTTGAGCCAACTGTGCTCGATCGGCTCGCCCTCCTGCATGCCGAGGCGCGTCATGATGCCGGAGATGCGCTCGGAGCCGAAGAGGCGCATCAGGTTGTCTTCGAGCGAGACGTAGAAGCGCGAGGAGCCCGGGTCACCCTGGCGCGCGCAGCGGCCGCGGAGCTGGCGGTCGATGCGGCGCGACTCGTGGCGCTCGGAGCCGATGACGTGGAGCCCGCAGGGCTTCTCGTTGAGCAGTTCGCGCAGCGTCTGCGGGTAGCCTTCCGGCTTTTCGTCGAGTTGGGTCTGGGAGAGGACCACCGGACGCTTGATCCAGAGGACGCCCTCGCCGAGCTTGATGTCGGTGCCGCGTCCGGCCATGTTGGTCGCGATGGTGACGGCGCCCTTCTGGCCGGCGAGCGAGACGATCTCGGCCTCGCGGGCGTGGTTCTTGGCGTTGAGGACGTTGTGGGGGACGCCCGCCTCGCGGAAGAGCCGGCTCAGGATCTCGGAGGTCTCGACGGCGACGGTGCCGATGAGCACGGGCTGGCCGCGGCTGTGGCGCTCGGTGACGTCGTCGATGATCGCCTTGAACTTCTCGCGCTGGGTGCGGAACATCACGTCGTTGGCGTCGACGCGGCGGATCGGGCGGTTGGTGGGGACGACGACGACGTCGAGCTTGTAGATGTCGTTGAACTCGCCCGCCTCGGTCTCGGCCGTGCCCGTCATGCCGGCGAGCTTCTTGTACATGCGGAAGTAGTTCTGGATCGTGATCGTCGCGAGCGTCTGCGTCTCGCGCTCGATCTCGACGCCCTCCTTGGCCTCGACGGCCTGGTGGAGACCGTCGGACCAGCGGCGCCCGGGAAGGATGCGGCCCGTGAACTCGTCGACGATGAGAACCTTGTTCTCCATGACGACGTACTCGGTGTCCTTCTCGTAGAGGCAGTAGGCCTTGAGGAGCTGGTCGACGTTGTGGATGCGCTCGCTGCGCTCGGCGAAGGCGGCCTGCACGACCTGACGCTTCTTGTTGCGCTCCTCCCGCGGAAGCCCCTCGGCCTCGATGGCGGAGAGCGCGGTGGCGATGTCGGGGACGACGAACATCTCGGGGTCGGCGGGGTTGAGCTCGGCACAGCCGCGGTCGGTGAGCGCGGCCTCGCGGGTGCGCTCGTCGATCGTGAAGAAGAGCGCCTCGCGGAAATCGCGCGCCTCCTCCTTGTGCATGTCCGTGAGCATCATGCTCTCGACGTCCTCGTGGATCTTGCGCATCGCAGGATCCTCGATCATCTCCAGGAACGCCTTGCTCTTGGGCATCCCGTGGTAGACCTGGTACATGCGCTTGCGCGCCTCGTCCGTCGCACCGTCGGCAACGGCCTTCTTGACGTCGGCAATGAATCCGGCCACGAGCGATTGCTGGCGGCGGAAGAGGCGCTCGACCTGGGGCTTGAGAACGGAATACTGCTGGGTGGAGACCGCGGCGGGGCCGGAGATGATCAGCGGCGTGCGCGCCTCGTCGATGAGAATGGAGTCCACCTCGTCGATGATCGCGAAATGGTGGCCTCGCTGGACCTGCTCGCGCGGGTCGGTGGCCATGCCGTTGTCGCGCAGGTAGTCGAAGCCGAATTCGGCGTTCGTGCCGTAGGTGATGTCGCAGGCGTACTGCTCGCGCCGCTGCAAGGGCCCCATCGTGTTCTGGATGCAGCCCACGGTGAGCCCGAGCCAGCGGAAGACCTGCCCCACCCACTGCGAGTCGCGCAGAGCCAGATAGTCGTTGACGGTGACGAGGTGGACGTTCTCCCCGGCCAAGGCGTTGAGATAGAGCGGAAGCGTGGCGACGAGCGTCTTGCCCTCGCCCGTCTGCATCTCGGCGATCTTGCCCCGGTGCAGGACGATGCCGCCCATGAGCTGGACGTCGAAGGGCACCATGTCCCACGTCAGCTTGTGGCCGCAGACCTCCACCTCCGTGCCGACCATCCGGCGACAGGCGCTTTTGACGACGGCGAAGGCCTCGCAGAGGAGGTCGTCGAGCGTCTGGCCCGCCTTCAGGCGGTTCCGGAACTCCTGCGTCTTGGCGCGGAGCTGGTCGTCCGAAAGCGCCTTGAATGCCTCGTCAAACCGGTTGATCTCCGCAACGAGGGGACGGAGGCGCTTGATGTCGCGCGAGTGCTTGGTGCCGAAAATTGAAGTGATGAGCTTGATCATACTGCGAAGTCTAACAAAACGCGCATTCAATGTCCATCGGCCGTAATCGGTTGGGCGCCGATTACACGAGCACGCAATTATTCCTTGACGATGAACGCATAAAAATGCGAATATGCGCACATGAGGACAACTGTAGAAATTCCGGACGCCTTGGGCAGACGGATCAAAATTCGGGCGGCCCAAGAGAACCGCCCCCTCAAATCGCTCATCATTCAGGCCCTTGAACGCGAGTTGGGCTCGGGTGTCGGCACGGCAAAGCCCGCTGCCGCGCCCATGCTGCCCGTGCTGAAGAGTCGGCGGCCGGGATCGCTTCGAATCTCGCCAGACGAGATCAGTGAGCTACTGGTTAGCGAGGAGGCTGCGACGTATGCAGCAGATGTGCGACGTTAACGTCCTTCTGGCGTTGGTCACGGAACGTCATGCGCACCACCAGCGGTGCAAAAACTGGTGGATGACCAGGGATCACGCCTCGCCGCTGCTGATCTGCCGCGAGGTTCAGATCGCCCTGTTCCGCCTGCTGTCGACCGAAGCCGTCATGTCGGAGGACGCCCTGACGTTGTCGCAGGCCTGGGCGCTGTATGCATCACTGTTGAAGTCCGGCGGTTTCCGCAGGGTGCTGGAGCCCCGGGGTCTGGATGTGGAATGGGAACGCCTGTGCCGTCCATACGAGCGATCTCCAAAGATCGTGATGGACGCGTTTCTCGCGGCTTTCGCAATTTCAGGAGGCTACACGCTCGTCACACTCGACGGCGCTTTCGCCCACTTTCGCGGGCTCTCGTTCCTTGTGCCGGACTGATAGCTAACCGGACTGGGGCCTGGCCCGAATGGCGCTAACTTAAGCCGAAGTCGGCAGATATCAGCGGGCAATCGGCGCGCAGATCCTTCGCGACGTGCAGCACCGCTAATCGCCGCGGTCGTGCCCACGCCCGTGATGGTCTTCTTCGTTGAAGATCGCGTTGGCGGCCGCTTCGCCGGCGCGACCGCCGACGTTGCCGAGAAAGGCGCCGCTCGTCGCGCCGATGGTGGCCGCGAGCACCGACTTGAGCCGGCCGCTCCAACTGTTCTTGCGCTGCTCGATCGCCTCGGACTGCGCCGCCGCCAGCTTCTCCGCCTGCTTGCGGACCGCGTCGGCCTCGGCCTGCGCCGCGGCCGTCTTCTTCGCGGCGAGTTCCTCCTCGGCGGCGCGCCGCTCCTCCGCGACTTGCTGCATGCCGGCCTGCGCGTCCTGAAGCGCCTTTTCACGCCGTTCCTTGCGCGCCGCGCCGAACCCCGCCAACGCACCGCCGCCGCCGCCCGACTCCCCTTCGAAATCCTCCGCCCGGGCCTCGGAATCGCGCAGGGGATTGCCTTTCGCGGGCTTGGGGCGCTTGACGACCTGCCGCGTCGCCCCCCCCACGGGCGCCGCCCGGTCGATCCACGCCGCCAGGGGCGGCACGTCATCAGCCCCGCTCTTCAAATCCACCCAGGTCTGGACATCCCCGAGAAACCGGCCCGCCGCCGCGATCTCCTCCCGCAGCACGCGTTGCACCATCCCCTGGCGCAAAGCCGCGTAGTCGGCCGGAGGGGCGTCCCCCCAGCCGCCGACGGCCTCCGCCAGCGTCGCCAGAAACGCCGCGTTTCCGGTTTCCGACGCCTTCGCATACGCATCGACGAAATCGCCAAACGCGCCCCGAGCCCGCTCGCCGAAGGCGGCCTCGAGCGCGCCTCGGATCGCACCGGCCTCGCGTCCCTGATAGGTCTTTGCGGCGGCCACGATCTCCGCCGCCACATCCGGGTGGCACGGCTCCGCGATCTTCGCGGCCTGATTCGCGACCAGGCCCGCGACGTCGAGCCGGAACATGGCCTTGAGCAGGAGGGCCTGGGGCTTCTCGGCCACGACGACCTCGTCCTGCCCGCGCACACCCAGTGCCACGAGCACCAGCGCCGCGGCGGCCAGCGCCGCGCGCCACGCCGTAAAATCCGCCTTCCCGTTTCCGTTCATTGAAACCTCCCCGCGCCCTTGCGCTTGCCGCCGATGGATTCGGCCTGTCGCGATCACTCGGACGCCTCCTCGTCCGCTTCCGGCTCCGCCTCGACGACGCGCAGGCTGAGCGCGCCGGGCTTGATCTCGACGACCTGCATCTTCAGTTCGTCCGGCGGATCCATGACGATCGCCTCGGCCAGTTCCTCGGAGGGCAGAAACGACACGACGCGAAACACCGCGACGCCCTGCACGTAGCTGCGCTGGACGACGGAGGCGATCTGCCCGTCCATCGCCTTGAACTTCTCGCGCGTGGCCTTGAGCTTCCAGATCTGGTCCATGCCGCCGACGGTCACGTCGAGGTTCACCTTCGTCTTCGCCGCCGTCTCGCCTGCCGTCTTCTCCCACTTCTCGAGCATCGCGGGAATCAGGGCGCCCAGGGTCTTCTTCCCCGCCTCCTTCAGCGCCTTCGCGCTTCCGGCGACGTCATCAAGCGCGGGAACCGAGGCGTCTTCCGAAGCGGACGCGAGGTTCACGGCGTTGTCGGTGCGCACGGCGCGCAGCGTGACGGCCGCCTGGTACGCGCGCAGGTTGCTCTCGGCGATCCGGCGCGCCGAGGGCTTGACGACGGCCTCGCCGAGCAGCACGACATCAGCCCCGAACTCGCGCCCGAGCGCCGCGGCGCCGCGGTTGTCGCCCGCGCCCTTGAGCGCCTTCTGGACGCGCTCGAGGTTCGCCTGCACCATGTCCTGGTCCACGGTCTCGACATCCTTCTCGCCGAGCAGCTTCACGGCCATCGCCTCGATCTCGGAGGTCGAGATCGTGCCCAGGCTTTTCTCGTCCACGAGCACCATGACCTTGGGCAGGGCGGCCTCCGCCACACCAACTGCCGCCGCCATCGCGCACGCTATCGCCACCGTCATCGCCATTGAAATAGTCTTCATGATCGTTCCTTTCGAATCGGCGCGCTCGGAGAGCCCGCCCTACCCTGCGGCGCGCTCGGAGAGCCCGCCCCA
>CAYVJM010000182.1:0-5206 GCA_964451695.1 uncultured Lentisphaerales bacterium
TGCGGGAAGAGGGTAAAACCTCCCGGACGGGCCATGTACCCGCCTTGTGCGAAGCGGACCCGCCCCGCAGGCAAGGGCCTGCCTGCGGGAAGAGGGTAAAACCTCCCGGACGGGCCATGTACCCGCCTTGTGCGAAGCTTTTACACTCTTCCTGCGCCCAGGCCCTTGGGCGCAGGCTCTCCCTCTCTTCCTGCGGGCAGGCTCTTGCCCGCAGGCTCTCCCTCTCTTCCGGCGCCCTCCGCCGAAACCGCTGGACGGGCGGCGGCGCGTTCGTGTATGGTAGTGCCAGCGTCCACCCTACCATTGGAGCCGCCCATGCAAGCACCCCAAGACCCCCGAACCGATTCGGAGCGCCTCACCTCGGCGATGACGCTCTCGGACATGGAGCTGTTCATCTTCCCGGAGCTGATCTACAGCCTGATGATCGCGAACATCCTCTCGCCGATCCTCTGGCGCTGGCGGGACGACCCCTGGTTCAAGGGCGTCCAGAAGAAGGGCATGGTCGCGCGGGTCAACCGGCTCAAGCAGTACATCATGGACCACTACGCGTTCAACCTCGATCTCGACACGTGGGGGCTCACCACGAAGGACCGGGAGATGAAGCGCTTCGAGGGCATCGTCGATCCGGCCACGCTGGCGCAGTCCAACGCCCTGTTCGGCTACGAGGGCGACAAGTACTACTTCGACATCGACATCCGCCGCCATTTCGGGCTCGACAAGTACGACGGCGACGTCATCCCCTACTGGAAGACCGAGACGATCGAGGCGATGACCGCCTTCCACCGCCGGCCCGGCTACGCGACCGGGGCGGGGGAGTGCGTTTCGCTGGCCGCGCTCTACGCCGCCGCCCTCTTCGTCGTGCTCGGCGTGCCGTTGCGCGACATCTACATGATGGCCACCCCGCTGCATTCGCAGAACTTCGTCGACATCGCCGACGGCGTCGTCACGAACAACCGGCGGATCGTCACGAAGACGATGTGGTTCAACGGGACGGCGCTTTCCGGCCAGGCGCGCCGCTCGATGGAGCACGAGCGCATCACCCTCGTCGCGCACGAGACCGGCACGATCCACATCATGGACCCCGAGGCGACGATCGCGCCCGAGGTCTTCGCCGACTTCAGCGCGAAGCTCTCCGCCTACCTTTCGACGCCGCTTACGCCGGAGATGCTGGGCAACTTCCTGCGCCAGTCGCCGGAAAGCCACCGATGCTTCGTCGTGCGCGGCGAGCGCAACGGCCAGTCCGTCTACCTGCCGCTTGCGCGCGCCTTCGACTACGAGCGCGACAGCTCCTGCAAGGTCACCGACGCCACGCTGCCGAAGCTGCTCGAGGAGATCGAGCAGGAGGAGTTCACGGGCAAGCTCTGCGAGCGGTGCATCGTCCTCAACGACCTGCAGGGGTACCTGGCCGAAAACCCCGTGGACATCCACGACCCCGCCGACGTCCAGCGTCTGGTGGCTCGGTTCAAGACCACGTGCATGAACGCCGAGCAGGCGGTCTCGGATCTCGTCGCCTTCTGCCACGTCGTGCCGAAGCTCCCCGACGCCTCGAAGAAGACCTTCGTGGCCGGCCAGGCGCCGCTGGGCGTCGAACCGGGGATGACGCGCGAGCAGATCCTCGCCCGCGTCGAGTCCCTGCGCGCGACGAACGAATACTGCCGCCTCGCGTTCTACGCCTGGCGCGACCTCCAGCGCACGGAATCGGGGCCGTTCATGAAGGCCGCCGTCGAGCGCAACCCCGTCTGCGTCGAAGGCGCCGCGGCCGCCTTTCCCGTCGACGCCGATCTCGTGGCGCACGTCCTCGCCATGGACGGCGCGTCGATCTACGAAGAGCCCCAGCGGCTCGCCCAGCCCGACGAGGTCTGGAACTTCGCCACGGGCGACGGCCTCGAGCGCGCCATTCTGCTGGGCGTCGTCCTGCACGCCCGCCGCGGCGCCCCCTGCCGCGTCGAGATCGCCGGAGACCGGGCGCGGCTTCTCGACGCCGCCGGCGCCGAGATCGCCGTCTTCCCGACGACCAAGCGAATTCGCGACGCCGTCCTCCCGATCGGCTGAACGGACCGCGCTTGCCGGCGAGGGCCGGCAAGCCCCGCAGGCAGAGGCCTGCCTGCGGGAAGAGAGTAAAACCTGCCGGACGGGCCTTGTGCAACCCTTGTGCGAAGCGGACCCGCCCCGCAGGCAAGAGCCTGCCTGCGGGAAGAGAGTAAAAGCTCCGCGACCGCCTTGTGCGAAGCTTTTACACTCTTCCTGCGGGCAGGCTCTTGCCCGCAGGCTATCCCACTCTTCCTGCGCCCAGGCCCCTGGGCGCAGGTCTTGCACAGCGGCAAGCCGGGCCGGCGTCGCCCGACCTCGCTTCGGGACACTCCGGAAACCGACCGGGCACCGCGCAACATTCGAAACGCCTTGACTTTCGTCTCCCGAAATGCGACCATCCGCCATTCGATTTTCCAAGAGAACCCGAAAACCGGAGAGAGCACCCATGTCGCTGCAAAACCACGATGCCGTCGAGCGGGACAAGCACGTCCGCCGCCCCAAGAAGACACCTGCCGAGCGGGCGCGCCGCCAGAAGGTCCAGAAGAAGCGCCTTGTCGCCCTTGGCGTCCCCCAGGAAGTCGCGGACAAGATGAACCCCCGCGACATCCGCACCAAGCTCGCCCGGCCCAAGAAGGTCGTCCGCGAACTCGCCCGGGCCGCCGCGAAGGCCGGTCAGTAGGCGGCGGCGGGCGCCAGCCCGCCTTCACGCGGCGCCGCCGCGGCGGCGCCGACAATCCACCCCCGATGAACCGGACGTGCGAGCGAGCGCGGCATGCCCGGTTCTGGCGTTGACGAAGCCATGACACTCTCGGACACCCCCATTCTCCGCAACGACCCGGTGGGCCCCGACTACCGGATGATGACGCTCGACGCCGCCGCCATCGCCGCCGCGGCGCAGCCCGGCCAGTTCATCCACCTGCGCGTCCCGAACCTCGGTTCCGCCGCGTTGCGCCGCCCCTTCAGCATCTGCGACGCCGCCGCCGGCCGCCTGGACATCCTCTACAAGCAGGTCGGCCGCGGCACTTCCGCCATGGCGGAGCTCCGCGCCGGCGACATCGTCAACATCATGGGTCCGCTGGGCCGCGGCTTCCCCATGCCCGCGCCCGGCGCCGTCCCGCTGCTCGTGGCCGGCGGCTTCGGCGTCGCCCCGCTGCTCTTCCTCGCGAAGCGCTGCCCCGTGCGAGGCGTCCTCTTCGCCGGGGGCCGCACCGCGAGCGACGTGCTCCTCGTCCCCGAATTCGAAGCCCTCGGCTGGGAGACGCGCGTCTGCACGGACGACGGTTCCCTGGGCACCCGCGGCTTCGTCACCGCCGCCCTCGATGCGTGGCGGAGCGAGCACCCCGCCACGCCGGCGGAGATGTTCTGCTGCGGTCCCGAGCCCCTGCTCGCCGCCGTCGACCGGCGCGCCGGGCTCTGGGGTCTCAAGGCCTGGCTCTCCCAGGACCGCCGCATGGGCTGCGGCGCCGGCGCCTGCCTTGGCTGCATCCAGAAGATGAAGCGCGAAACGGCCGGGGGCGGCATCGAAACCTACTACGCCCGCGTCTGCAAGGACGGTCCCGTGTTCGCCTCCGGCACGATCTTCTGGGAGGGCATCAAGCCATGAAGCCCGATCTCTCCGTCAAACTCGGCCGCCTCGAAATGAAGAACCCCGTGACCGTCGCGTCCGGGACGTTCGGCTACGGCCGCGAATACGCCGATCTCATCGACATCGCGAAGCTGGGCGCCGTCACCGTCAAGGGTCTGCGCACCGACCCCTGCGACGGCAACCCGACGCCGCGCATCGCGGAGGTCCGCGGCGGCATGCTCAACGCCATCGGCCTCCAGGGCCCCGGCATCCCCGGTTTCATCGAGGAATACCTGCCCTACCTGCGCGAAAAGGGCGTCCCCGCGATCGTGAACATCTGGGGGACCACGGTCGAAGCCTACGCCGAAGCCGCCGCCATGCTCGACGGCGTGGCGGGCGTCGGCGCCCTCGAACTCAACGTCTCCTGCCCGAACGTCAAGCGCGGCGGCGCATCCTTCGGCACGAACCCCGAACTGATGGCCTCCGTCGTCGCCGCCGTCCGCGCCGCCACGTCGCTCACCCTCGTCGTCAAGCTCGCCCCCAACGTCCCCGACATCCGCGTCTTCGCCCGCGCCGCGGCGGACGCCGGCGCGGACGCGCTGAGCGTCTGCAACACGATCCCGGCGATGGCGATCGACATCGAGGCGCGCCGCCCCGTCCTCGCCAACGTCGTCGGCGGCCTCTCCGGCCCCGCCATCCACCCCGTTGCCGTCAAGCTCGTCTGGGAGGCGGCCTCCGCCGTGAACATCCCCATCATCGGCATGGGCGGCATCGCGGAGCCCGAGGACGCCATCGAACTGCTCGCGGCGGGCGCCACGGCGGTCGCCGTGGGCACGGCGAATTTCATCGACCCGACCACCCCGCTGCGCGTCCTCGCCGGCATCTACGAATACATGCACCGCCACGGCTTCGCGCGCGTGGCGGACATCGCCATCCCGCATTGACCCCGGAGGGCTGGAACCCGCCATGTCCGCGATCGCCGCCAAGCTTCCGCCCGCGCGCTTCTGCATGGAGGTCAACGCCGCGCCTTGCGCCCTCGTCCTCTTCGGAGCCACCGGAGACCTCGCCGCCCGCAAGCTCCTCCCCGCGCTCTTCCAGCTCCACGCGGCCTCGTTGCTCCACGCCACCTCCCGCATCATCGGCTGCGGCCGCACGCCCCTCGACGACGCGGCCTTCCGCGCGCGAGCCGCGCTGACGCTGCCCGCAGACGCTCCCGCCGCCCAGCGCGAGGCTTTCCTCGAACGCCTCGGCTACGTCCCGTTCGACGATGCCGATCCGACCTCCTTCGCCGCCCTCGCCGCGCGCCTCGACGCCCTCGACCGCCTCGAGACGCCCGTTCCCTTCGCCCGGCTCTACTACCTCGCCGTGCCCCCGGCCGCGATGCAGCCCCTCGTCGGCCGCCTCGCCGAAGCCGGGCTCCTCGCCGAACCCTCCCTCGACTCCCCGCCGCGCCATCTGCTCATCGAAAAGCCCTTCGGATCGGACAGCCGCTCCGCCGAGGCCCTCGACGCTGCCGATGACCCTGCCAGGACGTGGCAGGACTGGGCCTGGGAAGCCGACCTGCACGCCCTGGTGTGGCAGGCCGTTCTGCTGCTGCCCGAAGGAACCCCG
>CAYVJM010000183.1:0-5151 GCA_964451695.1 uncultured Lentisphaerales bacterium
CGAGTTCCGAGCGGACTACACGCTCGGCGTGCTCTCCATCACCTTGGTCTGGTCGCTCCACTTCCTGGCCACGACGGGGCGGCGCTGGTGGTGGGGCGGCATCACCTTCACGATGACCTACATCGCCTTCTATAGCTGGCAGATCTATTGGGCGCTCTTCACGCTGCGAGGCCGCAAATGGGGGACGCGAGGATGAACGACATGAAGCCAAACGACGACGCGCGGCGCACGACGCCGGACAACCCCTTTCTGCCGGGCGGAGAACCCGACAGGGAGCCCTCGCCAACTTCTGAAGGCGGCGGCGCCGCCCCGGCGCCCTTCGCCGAACTTGAAGACCACGTCCGACCCGGCGGCCGGGTCCCCGCCTCCGAGCACGGCGAAACCTGGGAGCGCCCGGAACCCGTCGAGCGCGACCGCCACGTCAAGGCCTGGATGCTCTTCCTCGGCATCGTGCTCCTCCTCGTCGCCTTCTTCCAGCCACTGAAGATCCGTGTCCGCAAGGCGTTCTTCAAGCCGCCCGCCACATCTCCGGTGCGCACGTCGAGCGCCTTCGTCGCCCTCGCCTACAACGGCGTCGAGGAGGCGCCGCCCCCGGGTTCGCCCAACGTCTCCACGGACATGTTCAAAGAGCAGATGCGCATGCTCGCCGAGGGTGGCTACAACCCCGTCACCCTGGAAGACGTGCGCGCGTTCTACAAGGAAGGGAAGCTGCTGCCCCACAAGGCCGTGCTCATCACCTTCGAGCAGGCCAAGCGCGGCACCTACAACGCCGTGCGCGAAATTCTCCAGGCACGCCGATGGCCCGCCGTCATGGGCGTGAACACCCTCGCCGTGACGAGCATGAACCAGGAGACGCTCGTCTGGCACCATCTCCGCGAGATGAAGGCCCTCGGATTCTGGGATCTCGCCGCCGAGTCCGCCCTCGGGTTCAGCGCCATCGAGACGGCGCCGTACGACGCCGCCGCCACCTTCTTCACCTCTCCGATGTGGCTCCCGGGCGAAAACCGCTACGAAACGCGCGAAGAGTTCGAAAAGCGCGTCGCCGGCGACCACGCCTCCGTCATCGCCGACTTCGAGGCGGAGACCCAGTCGCGCCCCGTCGCCTTCTTCTTCCCCCTCGGCAACTACGGCCAGTACGACGAGCGCGCCCAGACGGTCCGCGCCGTCAACCTCCGCCAAGTCGAGAAGCACTACGACCTCGGTTTCGTCGTCGGCATGCTCGCCCTCAACACCGAAAGCAGCGATCCCCGCCGCCTCAACCGCCTCCTCGTCAATCCCTCCTGGTCCCCCAACGCCTTCATCTCGATGGTCGACGCCTTCTGGCCCCGCCCCTGGTCCGATGCCGAAGGCCGCTCCGCCACCTACAACGCCTCCGCCTGGCTCGGCGACTGGGGCGAAGTCGTCTCCCGCAACGACGTCCTCATCCTCAAGGCCGTCCAGCCCCTCGACGCCCTCGACGAAGGCGCCTCCGCCGGCGGCACCACCGGAGCCAAGGCCTGGCTCATCGGCAGCGACACGTTCAAGGACGGCACCGTCTCCTTCCTCTTCAACATGCGCCACGGACGCTTCGGCGTCTACCTCCGCTCCACCAACCGCGGCGAATACGTCTTCGTCGGCATCGACGAACGCGGCTACGTCTCCGCCCGCCAGAAGCTCCAGGACGTCGACGAGCTGATTCTGGGCATGGACACGCTGGCCACGGACGTCTCCACAAGCCACAACCTCGCCGTGACGCTGCGCGACAACCTCATGTTCGTCCACGTCGACGGCAAGCTCATGTTCGGCGGCCGCGTCCTGCTCCGCGGCACCAGCCATTCCGGACTCGTCGGCGCCAGCGTCTGGGACGCCCTCGTCGGCGTCGCCTCCACCGAGATCATCGCCACCCGCATCTCCGGCCGCCGCGACGCCATCGTCACCTGGTCCCCCGCCTCCGGCCGCAACATCGCCCACCTCAACGGCTGGCTCGCCGCCAACGCCCACCGCTTCGCCATCCTCGCCCCGCCCTGGATCGACATCGCCGCCACCGGACCGGCCGTCAAGTCCGAATGGGACGTCCCCTCCATCGCCCTGCTCGCCAGTTCCAACGCCGCCCGCATTCTGCCGCGCTTGCGGATCGTCAACCCCGACGCCCTCCTGCGGATATCCGAGACCGACATCGCCGCCAAGCTCCGCCAGCGCGGCGCCGCCGGCGTCTTCATCGACGCCGCCGAAGCCGACCAGACCCGCATGCCCCAAATCGTCGCCTGGCTCACCCGCCTCAACGACCTCCTCGTCCGCGACGGCCTCGCACTTGCCCTGCGCCTTCCTCCCGGCTCCGAAAAGCTCGCCACCTCCATCAACATCGCCCAGATTCTCGCCGGCGTCACCCTCGCCGGCGACAACCTCGACGCCTTCAACCTCCCCGCCGACCGCTCCATGCCTCTCGTCAGCGTCCCCGACTCCGAGGCCAACGCCACGGTCCAGTACTACTACCAGGTCGCCAACGTCCTCGCCGAAGCTGGCGAATCCTCCGAGGAGGCCCGCAACGAAGACCTCCGCCAAAGCGGCTTCGAGGCCTTCGCCGCCGCCGACTACGCCGCCGCCGCCGCCGTCTGGAGCCAGTGGTCCGCCCGCGACCCAGAAAACCCCGAGCCCCTCTCCCTCATGGGCGACGCCTTCCTGCGCAATGGCGACAAAGCCAAGGCCGCCGAGCAGTACGCCGCCAGCCTCGCCAAGAACCCCGGCCAGATCAACCTCGCCGTCCGCTACACCAGCCTCCTTTTCGAAATGGGCCGCGCCGAGGAGTCCAACAAGCTCCTCGACACCTACGCCCGCACCTTCCCCGGCCACCCCGAAATCGCCATCGCCCAGGCCCGACGCCTCGCCGACTCCCGCCGCCGCGACGAGGCGCGCGAGATCATGACGAACCTCGTCGAGGCCGACCCCCAGAACATCGAGGCGCGCCTCGTGCTCCAGAACTTCCTCGACGAACCCGCCGCCCGATACGCCAACATGCACCAGCTCCTCGCCGTCGGCGGCGCCTCCCAATCCCACCTCTTCGGTCTCGCCCAGGACATCGTCGCCTCCGAACTGCTCACCATCCCCGAATCCACCATCTTCTTCCCGTTCATCCGCGATACCGCCGTCAACGGCCCCAACATGCGCACCCAGGCCATCTACGAAAGCCTCCTGCCCATGACCAACGCCGTCGTCGAAGACTTCGCCGTCAGCCCCCTCTCCGACGCCTGGACCCCCTGGAACGGCCTCTACGCCTCATTCAGCGGCAAGTACGAGCTCAACGCCTCCGCCAGCGTCTCCGAAGCCTTCCTCCGCCTCAAAAAGTCGGAACTGCTCCGCGACGGCGTCATCACCGTCACTATCGACGAATCCGCCGGCGCCTTCTGGCTCTACGCCCGGCGCAGCAGCCGCGCCATGCTCCGCTTCGGCTACGACAACGACGGCTTCATCCGCCTCCAGACTTGGTACGACGGCCGCCTCCGCACCAACGAGTCCCAGCCTTGGCTGCGCCCCCCCGGCAAGATCACCCTCAGCCTCGAAGTCCGCGGCGACGGCGCCATGGGTTTCCAGAACGGCCGCCCCATGTTCAACACTCGCATCCGCATCCCGCGCGAGGTCTGCTACGGCTGGTGGAGCATCGCGCCCTACTCCCCCAACCTCGGCTCCGCCAAGGCCAGCATCCTGGGCATCGAGTTCGCACCGCTGCCCTCCGGCATCGCGCTGATCCCGCCACTGCCCCTCGCCGATATTCCGCCCGTGCAGGAGATCCTGCGGCAACAGGTCCGCGACCTCTCCGCCGTCGCGCCCGTCGCCTTCATCCAGCACCCCAACGGCAGCGTGCCCACCACGCCCGACATCGACCTCGCGCCCTACAAGCTCTTCTGCTCCTTCCACCGCCTCCGCCTCATGCCCGTCGTCGAACTGCCCTACTTTTCCATCGTCAAACCCGCCATCCTCGCCGACATCATCCGCAACCACCACTTCGAAGGCATCGTCGTGCGCGTCACCTCCATGCCGCCGAAAAACTGGTTCGCGGAAATGGCCACCGAACTCGAAACCACGCCCGGCAACCTCATCGTCGTCCAAAGCACCCAGCCCCTCTGGCCACCCGAACTCGACACGACGAAACCGACGACGCCCGAAGAGGAGTTTGTCCGCCTGCGCGGTCTCGCCGACGTCCAAGTCGTCGAAATTCCACGCGGCAACCTCCTCTTCCCGCCCATCCGCGACACCTGGAGCCTCTCCGCCCTCCCCGCCCAGGAATGGGCCGCCTGGTCCTCATCGGATAAACGCGCCGACATCGCACCCCACCTCGTCGTCGCTCCAAGCCGCGGTCTCGTCCCCGAAGCCAACCTCGAATCCGTCCGAGCCCAGGGCGTCGACGCCTTCGCCAAACGCCCGTCCCCCATCGGTCTCGAACCCGTCACCAACGCCGCCCCGGACGCCGTCAACCTCGCCACCAACGGCAACTGGCCTGAAGTCGCCTTCCGCTCCAAAAACGACCGCCGCCCGGCGCCACCCGCCGCCACCAACGCGGTCCCCAGTCTCGATGCGCCCCCGCTGGCGCCCGCGCCTACGGCTCCCGCCGCCACTAACGCCGTCCCCAGTCTCGATGCGCCCCCGCCGGCGCCCGCGCCCACGGCTCCCGCCGCCACCAACGCCGTCCCCAGTCTCATGACGCCCCCGCCGGCGCCCGCTCTCGCAGCGCCGGTCTCCACCAACGCCGCCGACCGCTCGAATCCGCTCTGGAAGGCGCTTGAAATGCCGTCCACACCATGAAATTTCAACCCGGTCCCTGGCAGAACGAAGTCAACGTTCGCGACTTCATCCAACGCAACTACACTCCTTACGACGGCGAGAGCGCCTTTCTCGCAGGCCCCACAACCCGCACCCGCGCGCTGTGGGGAAAGGTCGTCGCGCTCATGGACGAGGAGCGGCGGCGCGGGGGCGTCTACGACATCGACGCCTCGACCATCTCCACGATCACCGCCCACGCCCCCGGCTACATCGACCGCGATCTCGAGCAGATCGTCGGCCTCCAGACGGATGCGCCCCTCAAGCGCGCCATCATGCCCTTCGGCGGCATCCGCCTCGTCCGCACCCAGCTCAAGGCCTACGGGCGCGAGATGGACCCCGAAGTCGAGCGCGTCTTCA
>CAYVJM010000184.1:0-268 GCA_964451695.1 uncultured Lentisphaerales bacterium
GTGCGAGGGATTCGACGTGGCCGTCGCAGAACACGACGTTCGTCTTGCCGCGGTGGCGGAAGCCCTGCGTCCCGGCGAGGCGGATGGACTTGCCGCTGCCGTCATGGTCGCGATCCGGCTTCGGCGCGCGCATGAACTTGTTGGCGCCGCCGCTGTACTGGCCGTCGCCGAACAGCACCGTCCGGGCTGGATTCAGGATCTGGGCCATTCGCGCGGGGGAAGTCCGCATGCCCGGGTCGCCCTGCACCTTGCCGATGAAGCTGCAGTT
>CAYVJM010000184.1:278-5130 GCA_964451695.1 uncultured Lentisphaerales bacterium
TGTAGGGGTTGTTCTTCCAGTTGGCCTTGCCGCCGGCGAACGCCGGACACTGCATCACCGAGGCGATGCCGTAGCCGTCCCACATCTCGCCGGGGCGAACCGAACCGTCCTTGGCCGTGATGAAGTCCCAGCAGACGGTTTCTCCGTTAATGCGGCGGGATGCCCACGGGAACTGGCCGCGATGGTCGTCCGCGTACGTCAGCGCCGCCTTGGCCATCATGCCGAGATTCGAGGCGCACTTCGCGCGCCGTGCCGCGTCGCGCGCGGCGCCGACGGAGCCCACCGTCATGCCGGTGAGCAGCGCCATCGTGCCCATGACTACGAGCATCTCGACGAGCGTGAAGGCCCGCGCGTTGTCGAAGGAGGATGCCGTTCGCCGCTTCATGGCCATCGTCACTCCCCGGAAATCCCGATCTTGTAGAAGGCCTTCGCAGCAGTCGAATCGACCGGGATGCTGAAGACGGATTCGAAGCCCTGCGGCGTCTGGATCGCGCCTTCGAAGGTCGGAAGCGTATCGCGGTAGAGACCGTCCACGACGGATGCCCGACCGACGCGGAAGGCGTCGAACGCAAATTCGGCCGACGGTACATGGAAGACGGCGCGCCCGTTCTCGATCGTAAAGCTCGTGGTCTGGAACGCCTCCACCGGCGCGGCGTCCGGCGCCGTGCCGAAGGCCGCGTTGTAGAAGTTGGGTTTGCCGTTCGCCGCGATGGCGCGCTTGCCTGTGACGGCTTTGCTGGGAAGCTGCGTCCAATCGTAGTGCTCGCGCGCCCAGTTGTCGTACGGCGCCGCCGGGGAGACGTCCGCGAATGCGTCGATGTCCGTCCAGTCCCGGTCGTCCAGGTTTGAACCGCCGAGAACGCGAACGTACTGGATCCACTTGCGTCCCGTGACAGGGTCGACCGGCAGCGGGAAGGCGCCGATGTCGAAGCCGGCGCCGCCGGCGGAGCCGTTGTAGAGCACGGCGTATTCGGCGAGCGTCCTGCCGACGAAGTCGGCGGCCGTCAGGGAGGGATCGACGGGCAAGGTCGGATCGGCGGGCTTGCCCCACCACTTGTTGCCGGCAAATAACGTGGGGTCTGGCGCGTTCGTGTCGTAGAGGTGGCCGAGCGTGGGCGCGAAGGCATCCGCGAAGGGACCGGCGCTGTAGGTGAACCACGTCGTCCCGTTCTGGCTGACCTCGACGATGCCGGGTTCGGCGAGAATGTCGGCAGTCGTGATGGTCACGCCGTTCGGATCGTCCGTTCCCAGGAAATACTGTCCTTCGCCGATGTCGTGGAGGGCGTTTCCGAAGACGATGAAGTCGAGTCCGTAGGGATTCTGCGGATCGTCCACCACCCGGTGGTCGAACGCCACAGTCACATAGCCGGGTTCATCGCCGTAGCCCCCTTCGACCCAGGACAGGGCGAAGAGCTGGTCTTCGCGCATGGCGGGGTTCGCCGGCGTCACCGGCGCGGAGAGCCCCGGCGCGCCGTCATCGACGTCGCTGACGCGGGCGGGAGGCCCGAGCACGGTGCTGGGATCGGTGAAGCGAAACACGGACGGGTTGCGGAGGGAGGCGACGACCCGGTGCGCGAACGGCGTCTCGGCCGCGATGGGCAGGGCAGGGAAGGACGATTCACCGGTCATCCAGTTGATCCGCTTGAAGGCGAACCAGTCGCCATGGGCCGGCACGAGCCCGTCGATGCCCACCATCGTGTAGTCCCAGACCGTGGACGCCGTGATCGCGGCGACGTTGGTCTCGACGACGCTCCAGTAGTGCGTGCTCGAAAAATCGTCCAGGGCGATGAAGTCGTCGCCATCGGTGGCGATTCCCGGCGAGGCGGCGTTGAAGAGACCGCCATCGCCGTCGGCGTCGTAGCCGAAGCCAAGCACCCAGGAGCCCCAGGAATCTTGGATGAGTGCGGATGCAAGCCGCTTGTCCTCGTCGCCGAGGCGCCTCAGAATCGTCGTCAGGTTCGTCGAAGGCCCGTTCCATCGCACGCCCCAGGCGAGGCTGGAGCCGGGGCGTCCGTTGTTCCAGTCGAGGACGATCGCGGCGCGGTTGGTCCCCTCGCCGATCCAGTAGTGGATGTCGTCGAAGGAGAAGTCAGCCGCGTCGGCGGCGGTGGAGGAAAACGCTCCCGCGAGGGCGGCGCACGCCGTCCCGGTTCGAACCCAGTTTTTGATCGTCATGTCTCATGTCCGGCCTGTTGTCCGGGGACGGCGGCATGCGCGATGGCGCAGGCTCGATGGCCGGCAACACGTCTTCTGGCTTATGACACTAGCACCCTTGGCGCCTTCCGATCCGCGGGTTAGAGAGAACCCGTTTCACGTGGCATGTTGCCTTGAGCTGTCATTTACAGCGGCGGGACCGCGTCCGGTTTTCACGGACTTCCGTTTGTTCCGGCCGACCGTCTTCCGGTTGGCTTGGGGCTGCATTCTAGGCTAGAACGCCTACGGGATGCAAGCTCAAATCAAATCAAGGCTAGGCAACTGCCGCCGCAATGGGCTATAATCAGGGGCGTTTAACGCGCCGGGACGGTTTGCCCGCGCCCTTCTTCCGGTTCCATCCAGAAATTCCCTCCACGCCGCTTCCGCCCCATGTCCACCGTCCGCATCAGCCCCTGCGCGCTCGCCGGCTCCATCGAGGTTCCACCCTCGAAGAGCCTCTTGCACCGCGGCCTCGTCTGCGCGGCCCTCTCCGGCGACCTCGGGCGATGCGTCCTGCCAGCGGAATCGGCGCTCTCCGACGACATCCGCACGACGCGCGCCTGCCTGCGGAGCATGCTGGAAGCGGAGAGGGAAACCGAGCCGCTCGGCCTCTTCTGCGGGGAGTCGGGGACGACGTTGCGGCTCCTCGTTCCGTTGCTCGCCGCGCTCGGCATCGAAGCCGTCCTCGATGGCGTCGGCCGCCTCCCGGCCCGCCCGCTGGCCGAATACAGGACCGCCTTCGAAGGCCGTGGCGTCGCGCTCGAATTCCCCGGCGACGGCATGTTCCTTCCGCTGCGTCTGAGCGGGCGTCTCGCCCCCGGTCGCTTCACGCTCCCCGGCAACGTCAGCTCCCAGTACGTCTCCGGCCTGCTGCTTGCACTGCCGCTCCTCGACGGCGATTCCGAGATCGTTCTCACATCGCCGCTCGAGTCCGAGCCGTACGTGAACACGACCCTCGACGTCATGCGCCACTTCGGCGTCCACGCCTCCCGCACAGCGGAAGGCTACCGCGTGCCCGGCCGCCAGGTCTACCACGCAGACTCGCCCTACGTCCCGGAGCCCGACTTCTCGCAAGCCGCCTTCTGGCAGCTCGCGGCGTTCCTTGGCCATGACGTCGCCGTGGCGCATCTGCCGGCGCGCACGTCGCAGGGCGATAGCGCCTTCGCCGCGATGCTCGCGGCGCTCGCCGCACCGCCCGGCGACTCCCCGCGCACCTTCGACGTCGCCCAGACTCCCGACCTCGTGCCCGCGCTGGCGGCGGCCGCGGCCGCCGCGGCTGGCGAGACGCGCCTCGTCAACGCCGCGCGCCTGCGCCTCAAGGAGAGCGACCGCCTCGCCTCCACGGCGGCGATGCTGCGCGCCTTCGGCGTCGAGGCCGAAGCGCTCGCGGACGGCCTCGTCGTGCAGGGCGCCGCCGGGCGCCTGCGCGGCGGCGAGGTGGACGGCTGCCGCGACCACCGCATCGTCATGGCCGCGGCGATGCTCGCGACGCGCGCCGCGAGCGCGACGACGATCCTCGGCGGCGACGCCGTGGCCAAGTCCTATCCGGCTTTCTTCGATGATTTCAGGCGCGCAGGAGGTCTTGCAGATGAGTTCGACGTGGGGTGAGAACATTCGCATCAGTCTGTTCGGGGAGTCGCATGGCGCCGCGATCGGCGTCGTGATCGACGGCCTGCCCCCGGGCTTCGCCATCGACCTCGAGGCCGTGGCTGCGCACATGCGCCGGCGCGCGCCGGGCCAGTTCCCGTGGTCCACGCCGCGTCGCGAGCCGGACGTTCCCGAAATTCTCTCCGGCTTCTTCAACGGACGCACGTGCGGCACGCCGCTGGCCGCGATCATCCGCAACACGAACACGCAGTCCGGGGACTACGCGAACCTCGTGGCACGGCCCCGACCCGGCCACGCCGATCTGACGGGCCACCTCCGCTACAGCGGCGCGAACGATCCGCGCGGCAGCGGCCACTTCTCGGGCCGCATCACCGCGCCGCTCGCTTTCGCCGGAGCGATCTGCCTCCAGATGCTCGCGGCCCGCGGCATCCGCGTCGGCGCCCGCGCGCTCGAAATCGCCGGCGTCCGCGACGCCGAAGTCGATCCCGCCGACTATCCCTTCGACACCGCCGCCAAGGCGTTCCCGGTCGTCAGCGACGCCTGCGGCGAGCGCATGAAGGCCGCGATCCAGGCGGCCTACGCGCGCCGGGACTCCGTTGGCGGCATCGTCGAGGTCGTGGCCGTCGGCATGCCCGCCGGGGTGGGCGGACCGTTCTTCGACCGGCTGAGCAGCCGATTGGGCGCGATGTTCTTCGCGTTGCCCGCCTGCAAAGGCGTCGAATTCGGCCGCGGCTTCGGCGTCGCCGGCGCCACGGGGCTCGAGAACAACGACGCCATGCGCTACGACGGCGCCGGGCGCGTCGTGCGCCCGACGAACCACGCCGGCGGCATCGAGGGCGGCATCGCCAACGGCATGCCGATCGTGGCGCGCTGCGCCTTCAAACCGCCCGCCTCGATCGGCGCCCCGCAGCAGACCGTCAACCTCGAAACAGGCGCCAACGAAACGCTCGAAGTCCAGGGGCGCCACGACCCCTGCATCGTCCCCCGCGCCGTGCCCGTCGTGGAAAGCGCGATGGCGCTCGTCCTCCTCGACCGCCTGCTCGACGGCGCC
>CAYVJM010000185.1:0-5117 GCA_964451695.1 uncultured Lentisphaerales bacterium
GATGAGGAGGGCGCCGGCGCCGGCGACGCAGCACTTGCCCATGCCGCGGGCGACGACGGCCGCGTGCGAGGTCATGCCGCCGCGGGCGGTGAGGACGCCCTGCGCGGCCACCATGCCGGCGATGTCCTCGGGGCTCGTCTCGGTGCGCACGAGGATGACCTTCTCGCCGCGCTTGTGCCAGCTCTCGGCGTCGGTGGCGGAGAAGACGACGCGGCCGCAGGCGGCGCCGGGGGAGGCGTTGAGCCCCTTGAGCACGAGCTTGCGGGCCTTGTCGGCGGCGGCTTCGACGCCCTTCTTGAACACGGGGTGGAGGAGCTGGTCGAGCTGGTTGGGCTCGACGCGCATGACCGCGGCGCGCTCGTCGATGAGGCCTTCGGCTACGAGGTCGATGGCGATGCGGACCGCCGCGCCGGCGGTGCGCTTGCCGTTGCGGGTCTGCAACATGTAGAGCGTGCCGTTCTCGATCGTGAACTCCATGTCCTGCATGTCGCGGTAGTGCTTCTCGAGCTTGTCGCGGATCGCGTCGAGCTGCTGGAACACCGCGGGCATCGCCTCTTCGAGGGAGGGGTACTTGGCCTTGCGAGCGGCCTCGGTGACGCCGTGGGCCTTGGCCCAGGCGCGGGAACCGGCCAGCGTGATCTGCTGGGGCGTGCGGATGCCGGCCACGACGTCTTCGCCCTGGGCGTTGATGAGGTACTCGCCGTAGAAGTAGGCGTGCTCGCCCGTGGAGGGATCGCGGGTGAAGGCGACGCCCGTGGCGGAGTTGGCGCCGGTGTTGCCGAAGACCATGGACTGGACGTTGACGGCGGTGCCGAGCAGCTTGCGGATGTCGTTCAACTCGCGGTACTTGATGGCGCGGGGGTTGTTCCAGGAGGCGAAGACCGCCTCGATGCCGCCCCAGAGCTGCTGCATGGGATCTTCGGGGAAGGGCTTGCCGGTGGCCTTCTCGACCACCTTGAGGTAGCGGGCGATCACGGCGTCGAGATCGGCCGCGGCCAGCTCGGTGTCGAGCTTCACGCCCTTGGCCTTCTTGACGGCGTCGAGCTCGTGTTCGAAATCGTGGTGCTCCACGCCGAGGACGACGTTGCCGTACATCTGGATGAAGCGGCGGCGGGAGTCCTTGACGAAGCGTTCGTTGCCGGTGAGTGCGATCAGCGCCTGGGCCGTGGCGTCGTTGAGGCCGAGGTTGAGCACGGTGTCCATCATGCCCGGCATCGAGGCCGCGGCGCCGGAGCGCACGGAGACGAGCAGGGGATTGGGCCCCTGGCCGAAGCGCTTGCCGGTGGTCTTCTCCAGTCTGGCGAGGGCGTTCTCGACTTCGCCGCGGATTGCGTCGAAGAGCTTCACCCGGCCCAGTTCGTAGTACTTCGCGCACGCCTCGGTGGTGATCGTGAAGCCCGGAGGCACCGGGAGGCCCAGCTCGGCCATGTCGGCGAGGTTGGCGCCCTTGCCCCCGAGCAGCTCCTTCATGGAGGCCTTGCCCTCGGATTGCCCGGCGCCGAAGAAGTAGACGAACTTGGTGGAGATGTTTTCTGACATGAAGGCGTTCCTCGGATTGATGTGAAGGATCGACCCAGCTCCAATGGCTCTTCCGGAGCGAGCCCCCGGATGCCTCGAATCTGGCGCGAATCGGGTCGCCGGGCAAACGGATCGCGCAACCGCGCACCGCTTCTATATCGGCGAACAGGCGGCATTTTAGTATAATGCGTCCACCCCGTCAAGGTTCCCCGGCAAGCGAAAATAGCTTGTCTCCCGGCGCGGCATGGGATAAACTACTCGCAAAAACAAGCAAACTGAACGGATGGTGATTCATCCGCGAAAGGAGGAGAACCCATGCCTGCGAACGCCACGCCCAAGAGCGACAAAATCTCTGCCAAGAAGGCCAAGTGTCCGGACGCCGCCGAGACCCCGGCGAAGAAGCGCGTCGTGCTTTCCGTCAAGGCCGAGCCCGGCAGCACGGTCTACGTCGCCGGTTCTTTCAACGAATGGGACGCCGCCGAGAAGAAGCTCGTCGACAAGCGCGGGGACGGCGTCTTCACGACGACACTGACGCTGCCCCCCGGCATCTACGAGTACAAGTTCGTCATCAACGGCATCTGGACGCTCGATCCGGATCCCGATCGCGACTGGACCCAGAACGGCCTCGGCACGCTCAACAGCGTGCTGCGCGTCGGCTGAAGCCGAGCCCACGCGCCGAGCGTCGCCGCCCGGCGCGTGGCGTCCGCCTTCCACGGGCCTACCGCGGGATTGCGACGTCCTCGGGCGTGACTTTCCTCGCCCCGGACCTCAGCCGGACGTTCATCGACGGTCCGTTCGTCGCGACGGCGTCGAACGACGCGAGGTCGGCCTCGGCCGGCCACGCGAAGGGGGGCTTGTCCCAACCCGCCAGCGCGTTGGTGACGATGCCGTAGGTGACGTCCGCCCGGTTGGTGATCCCGTTGCGCTCCTTGAGGATGCGCAACACCGCGTCGTTGGCGTACTTGAGCTGGAGCGCCGTCTCTTCGACGATGATCGCCTCCTGCGTCTGGCGCGCGAGCGGAATCAGGGTCGCGGCGGCCAGGGCGGCGATTCCCGCGACGAGGACGACTTCGAGCAACGAGAGGCCGGCTCGATCCGGCGGGGTGGCGGTGGGACGGCGCATGGTCGCTACACCCCGATGGCGAGCACCGTCGCCCCGCCTTCGGGCGGCGTGATCGCATAGGGCGGCATGGTAGCCGGGACGAGGCAGGATCGGCCCGCGGGCAGCGTCTCGCATCCGCCGTCCCAGACGATCGTCACGGCGCGATCCACGGCGAAGAGCGCCTTGAAGGACGTGCCGTCGGGGCGGATCGGCTCGGGCGCCGCGAGGACGAACCGCTCCATCGTGAAGAAGTCGCAGCGCAGAACGCGGTCGCGCCGGTTCTCGGGGGCGCCGGCTTGCATCGGAACGGCGGCGATGAGGCCCAGCTCGGGCGCGTGCCAGTCGATGACCTCCATCGCCTGGCGCACGTGCAGCGTGCGCGGGTTGCCGCCAGCGTCAACGCGATCCCAGTCGTGGATCCGGTAGGTCGTGTTGGAGCTCTGCTGGACTTCCAGAATGAGGCATCCTTCGCAGATGGCGTGGACGAGGCCGCCGGGGACGAAGACGGCCTTGCCGGGCGCCACCGGGAGCGTGCGCAGCGTCGCGGCGACGTCGTGCGCCTTGATCGCGTCCCCGAAGACCCGCGGGCCGACGCCGGACTTGAGCCCCGCGCAGACGAAGGCGCCCTGCGGGGCGTCGAGGATGTACCACATCTCCGTCTTGGCCTCGCCGCCGTAGCGCGCGGCGCTCTCCTCGCCGGGGTGGACCTGGACGCTGAGGCGCGTCTTGGCGTCGATGATCTTGACGAGGATCGGGAAGCGTCCGTCGGGGCAGTGGCTGCCGAGGAGGGCCGCGCCGAACTCGGCGCCGAGGGCCTCGAGCGTCTTGCCGACGTGGGGTCCGTTTTCGACGACGCCCATGCCGTCGGGATGCGCGCTGACCTCCCAGGACTCGGCGCAGGGGGAGGGGGCGTCGGCGCGGGCGAAGGTTTCGCGGATGCGGTTGCCGCCCCACACGTAGTCGCGGTAGACGGGGTTGAAGAGCAGAGGATGGGGAGTCATGCGAAGGGTCTCGTGGCCGGACGGCGCGCTACGACTTGGCGCTGAGGGCGGCGGCGGCGACGGCTTGGCCGAGGCGCTTGGCCTTCTCGTCCGGCATGAAGATGTTGACGTCCGTGCACTCGGGGTGGTGCCGGCGCACGGTCTCGCGGGCCGTCGCGAGGATGATCTCGCCGCCGCGGCCCGACGTGACGCGCCCGAGCATGAGCAGGTTGTCGTAGTCGTAGAATTCGCGGTACCAGGGGACGCTGTGCCCGAGGTGCTCGCCGATGAGGGTGTAGAGCTTGACGGCGCGCTCGTCCTCCGCCGCCATGAGCTTCTGCACCTCGACGAGGCGCTCGGGCAGCTTCATGTCGTCGGGGAAGCGGATGCCGAGCTTGCCGGCAAGATGGTTCGTGGCCTGCTGGGAGAAGTACATCGCGCCGACGCCGACGTCGCCCGACCATTCGTCGGCGGGGGCGTCGGGGGCGAGGTCCACGGGCGTGAAGGCGAGTTCGTTGAGGCGGCCGGTGATATGGCCGCTGCGGTCGAGGTAGCCGCCCGCCTGGCTGGAGCCCATCGCGACGCCGAGGACGGCCTTCGTGCCGCCCGTGACGAAGGCGGCGAGGGCCGTGACGTCGCCGTCGTTCTCGACCTTGACGGGCACGTTCCACTGCTTTTCGATCGTGCGGAACATGGACTGCGCCTCGGCGTATCGGTCCGCGGGGACGGCCCTCAGCAGCGAGGCGACGCGGATCTGGTTGTCGACCACGATGCCCGCCGTGCTGCCGCCGATGGCGTCGACGCGCGGGAGGTGCGCGGCGGCGGCGCGGAGCCCTTCGTTGAGCTTGTCGACGTGGTACTGCGGATCGGCGGCGTTGCGCGGATCCCAGGGGAACTCGTCGCTGAACTTCACCTCGCCCTCCTGCACGGCGGCGATCTTGAAGTCGCTGGCGCCCAGATCGAAGCCGATGCGGCAGCCCTTCCACGAGATTCCCGCGCCGCGGATCGAATCGCGCGTCTGGGGAACTTCGTCGGCGCGGCAGCGGCGGATTTCCATCTCGCGCCCGTAGGCCTTGAGCATCATGTCGCGGTCGAAGTCGCGGGCTCCGCCTTTCGAATAGGCCGCTTCGACGGCCTGGCAGACCGCATCGGGACCGGACAGGTGAAGCCGCCATCCGCCAGCCGCCCAGAGGACGAACTTGACGGCGCGCTCGGCGAGCCGAATCGTGGCGGGGTCGCGCTCCTGCCCCGCAGGAATCGGCAGGGCGTAGCGGAAGCAGCACCCGTCCTCGCGCTCCCAGGCGAAGAGAAAGGCGTCGGCCGCGCTAGCCGCGCGAAGCTTATTCAATTGCGTGATCATCGGAACCATGCTGCTCATTGAGAATTCTCCTTCGGACATCGACGTGAAGATTGAGCCTCCAACTATATCATCCGGCCCCCCGTTCCGACAAGCCCGTTTCCTGCTATGCTCGCGATCGGGGCGCACAATTGCACAATTGCGCAGGATTCATTCAGCT
>CAYVJM010000186.1:0-5115 GCA_964451695.1 uncultured Lentisphaerales bacterium
GAACCTCGGCCGCGTCCTCGAGAGCGGGATCGGCTCGCGCGCCGAGAGCGCCGCGGCGGAGTCCATCGACTCGGTCCGCGAGGCCACGCCTGCCCCGGAAAAGGTGGACCAGGTGGCCGCCGCGATCGCGCGGATCAAGGAGGAGGCATGATGGAAGCCTTCGCAACCCGGCTGTCCGCCTGGTTCGACGCCCGCGTCGTCCGGCTCCAGACATTCATCCGCAGCCACCTCGGACCGAGCGGGGACCTCAAGGTGCTCTCGCTGCTCGTGGCGACCGTGATCTACTACTTCATCCAGAACATCATCAGTTTCTCGGGCACGTACGCCGTGCCGCTTGACGTGACGGTGCGGGAAGCGAACGTCGCCGTCCTCAGCGTCTCGGCGGACGAGATCAAAGTGACGTTGAAGGGTCCCGAAGCCGACATCCGCGCCTTCGACCCCGCGGCGCTGAAGATTCGCCTCGCGCTCAGCCACGCCGAGGGGGGGAGCGACCGGCAGTGGGTGGATCTGCGGGCCGACCACGTCGAGGGCGCCGGCAAGCTGCGCGTCGTCCGCATCGACCCCGAGGCGGTCGAGGTCGAGTTCGACAGCGAGGTGGAGCGCCGACTGCCCCTGGCGACGCCGCCGCTGACGGGCAGTCCTCTCCAGGGCGAGGCGAGCGTGGAGCTGACGCGCAAGCACGTCGACGTGCGCGGGCCCAAGAGCAAGCTCGAAAAGCTGCTGGAGAACCGCATCCTGATCCCCACCGAGCCGATCGACGTCACCGGCAAGACGCAGGGTTTCACCAAGTCCGTGAAGGTGCGGCCGCCCGTCGACTCCGGCATCTCCTCCGTCCGTCCCGAGGAAGTCGAGGCGAAGGTCGAAATTCTCAACATCCCGGGACCCGAGCAGAGCTTCATCGACGTGCCTCGCGGCTCCGCGACGAACGTCCCTGCCGCCGAGTCCTCCGCCACCACCAACCCCGCCGCGGCGGGCGCTGCGGATTCGCCTCCCTCCACGGGGCCCTGACGTGAACATCCTCGTCACTGCAGGCCCCACGCGGGAGCATCTCGACCCCGTGCGCTTCTTGAGCAACCGCTCGTCCGGGCGGATGGGCTACGCGCTCGCCGAGGCCGCGCGCGACCGCGGCCACGCCGTCGTCCTCGTCTCCGGCCCCGTCTCCCTGCCGCCCCCGACGGGCGTCGAAGTCGTCCCCGTCGTCTCCGCCCTCGACCTGCTCGGCGCCGTCGCGGCGCGCCTCGCCTGGTGCGACGCCCTCGTCATGTGCGCGGCCGTGGCGGACTGGCGGCCGGAGACGCGCAGCCCCTTGAAGCTGAAGAAGCGCGCCATGGCCGCGGAGCTGCGCCTCGTCCCCAATCCCGACATCCTCGCCGAACTCGCCCCGCGCAAGGGCGGACGCCTTTTCATCGGCTTCGCCGCGGAGACGCACGATCTGCTCGCCGAGGCGCAGGGGAAGCTGGCGCGCAAGGGCCTCGATCTGATCGTCGCCAACGACGTCACGCAGCCTGGCGCAGGCTTCGAGACGGAGACGAACATCGTGACCCTCATCGCGGCGGGAGCGCCGCCCGAGGCGCTCCCGATCATGCCCAAGCGCGCCGTCGCCGACCGCGTCATCGCCTGGGCGGAGAACGCGCTGTCCCGCCGCGGCTCCCATCCGTAGCGCGTTCAGCCCCGTCTCCAGTTTCCAGTTTCCAATCCCCAAGTTTTGGCACGCATATTGCTCGATTCCGGTATCATTTTCTTGTGCCATGAACGATCTCAAGAGCAGTGGTGGGAGCACGCCTCAGCCGAAACCGGCTGAGGACGTAGTAGGCATTGAACTGGGTTCAGGTCATGCCGAAGGGACGCCGGTGGCGAGGCTTCGCCGAGGCCAGGACGGGCGTCTCGAATTGGTCGCCGCCGCTCTGCTGCCGCTGGATTCGCGGGTTCCCGAGGCGGGGGCGGCGCCGCTCCGGGGCTCGGGATGGGCGCTGCCCAAGGCGTTCCAGGCGCCTTCCGCCGCGCTGGTCATCTCCTCGGAAGAGGCGGTGCTCCGGCAGGCGTCGGGCGTCGACGAGGCGCTGGCGGACAAGGACAAGGCGGCCTTTCGCACGCAGCTCTACGCAAAGGGGGGCGATTCGCTCCCGTTCGTGGCGGCCGTCCCGGAGCATGTCGCGTCCTGGGCCGCGCGGCTGCTTCCAGAGGGGCGTCGCCCGACCGCGGTCTCGATCCAGGTCGCCGACATGGCGCGACTCAACGCCTTCGCCGTCTGCCCCTCCTTCACGGAGACGAACGGGACGGCGCTTCTGCTGATCGCCGGCGCCACGTCGACCGCGCTGGCGATCTTCCACGAGTTCGAGCCGATACTCTACCGCAAGCATTCGATCGGGAACCGGGACGTTCTCGAGGCCGTGTGCCGCAAGATGAACCTCGACGAAGGCACTGCGCGGCAGATCCTCAACGACACGCTCGTGGATCCGACGCCCGTCATCGAGCCGGTGCTCGGCCCCCTCTTCAGGCAGGCCGAGATGTCCGCCGACTACGCCGTACGCATGAAGGGTTGCTTCATCGACCGCTTTTTCCTCTGCGGGCAGGCCACCGGCATCCACTACTGGGCCGAAGTCTTCAAGAGCAAGACCGGCGCCGAGATCGTCCCCTGCAACCCGGCGCTGGAGATGCCGCGCGCGCCGGACGCCATCCTGCCTCCAGACTTCGAGGCGATCTCCCGGACGTTCGCCCCTGCGATCGGTGGCGCCGCAGCCGCCATGGAGGACGCATGAGCCACACGATCCACATCAACCTGCTCCGCGACGACGAGCGCGTCAGCAGCAATCCGATCCGGCTCCGGGTGATGGTGCCGCTCTTCTCGGGCATCGTCCTCGCCGCGGTTCTCGGCTGGTGGATGGCGGTCGCCGCGTCCAATGCGGCGCTCCGGAAAGAGGTCGCCGCGCTCGGCACCTCGGCCGACGATCTCAAGGGCTCGGCCACGAATCACGCGGCGCTGGTCGAGCGAAGCGACGCCGCTCGCGCGGAGATCGGACAGCTCGAACGCTACCGGAACGGACGCGTCCTCTTCGGCGAAGCGCTCCACAAGCTGCCGGAGGTAGTCCCCGCCACCGTCCAGCTCGCCTCCATCACGATTCCGCCTCCCATCCGGATCGTCGCGAAGAAGGATGTCAAGGGCGCTCCGGTTCGCGCCGCCGCGAGCAAGCCCCGCCCGGAAGACAAGGGCAAGGGCGCCCGGGCCGACGCGCGGGCGCCCGAGAAGCTCTCCCTGAACCTCGCCGGGCTCGTCGATTCGGCCGCGACCGCCGCCGCGCTCAAGGCCGCCATGTCGGGCTCGGCGTTCGCCGGCCTGGTCACGGACGCCGAGATTCCCGCCGGAGCTTTCAAGATGAACGCGAACGGCTCGGGCCAGTTTCTCTTCGAATTGAGCTGCACGTGCCGGGAAAGGAGCTTCCAGTGAACGCCCCGGCTAAACTGCCCGCCTGGCTGGAGATGAATCCGGCGAACCGACGCGCGGTCGCCGCCACGGCCGGCCTCCTGGTTCTCGCCGTCGCAGTCGTCTTCGCACTTCTGCTTCCCGCGGTGCGCGCGCATCGCGAGCTGGCGAAAGTCCGCGCGGAGGCGGCGACGAGTCTCGACGCCCTTCAGGCGAAGATCCGGCAGACGCCGGAGCAGCTTCAGGAGACCGAGGCGCTCGAAGCGGAACTCGCCGCGTTGCGCGAATCCGGCGTCCTCGAACCGCTCCTCGCCTCCTACGAGATGCGCGGCATGTCCCTGCTGAACCCGATCGCGGCAAGCAACGGCGTGACCCTGCTTGGCGGCAACGTGCGGCGTCTCTCCCAGCTTCCCATCGACGAGAAGGCCCCTCCCAAGGGGGCGTTCTTCGCGCGTCAGCCGCTGGAATTCACGGCGTCCGGCTCCTACGACGCCCTTGCCGCGTTCATTCGCGACATCGAACGGACGCTGCCGATGGCCGCGGTCTCGTCCCTGCGCATCGTCGCCCAGGCGCAGAACGCCGAAGTCCAGGAGATGACAATCGGCATCGAATGGCCCGTGGTCGCGCCGAAGCCGGCCGACCCCAAGGAGAAGGGAAAATAGACCATGGAGCGGCAACCATTCACTTTCGGGACACAGAGCCGGAACCCGGAGCTTGGGTTCAGGATTCAGGGTTCAGGGCGCAGGGTTCAGGATTCAGGGTTCAGGCTCGCGACAAAAGTTACGACAAAGGTTTTCCAAGGGCCAAATTTCAAGTTTCATGTTTCAAGTTTCAAGCCGACGCTGGCCGCGCTGGCGATGCTGGCCTGTGCGAGCGCGAGCGCGGAAGTCGCCGCCGATGCCGCGCCCGCCCCCGCCGATGCCGCGGCGATTGCCGCGCCCGCCCCCGCGGAGGAGGTACCGGCCCGACGCAATCCCTTCTGGCCGGTCGGCTACACGCCCAAGACCACGGCGACGCAAGGCGTGGCCGAAGCCAAGGCCCCCGCGCTTTCGGACGAGGAGATCCGGCTTCAGACGCCGGTCGAGCCAGCCGAATGGGACGCGGCGAAGGCGGCGATCCCGCGACCCGGCGGCATGTTCATCGGCGCGCACCCGGAAACGCGCGAACGCGTCGACAAAATGATCCTCATGGGCCAGACCCTCCAAGCGGGCCAGGCCTTCACAACCACGAACAATGCTATTGCGTTCACGTGGCGGGTAGACTATATTTCCGTCCAAAGCAGGGATTACGGTCTTTCCGAGGTTTCGGCCGAGCGCGTCCCCGGCGGTCGATCCGCAAAGAAAAAGGAATAGGGGCGCCTCCCGGCGCCGGAGTTCAACGCAACATCACACAACAAGAGGCCATGCCATGATGAAGAGGATCTCGTTCACGTTCGCCGCGACGCTGCTGCTCGCCGCGCTGCTCAACCAGCCGTCCGCCTCGGCGCAAGGCGGCGCGAACAACGTCGATGCGTCGATCGACGCCATCCTCAACGCGCCCCCGCCCGTCCCCGCCGCGCCTGCCGCGGCTCCCGTCTCCACGGCGGGGCGCGCAGTCGCCACCGCGAAAGCCGCCGCCGCCGCCGTCGAGGCAATCACGGACGAAGGCGAAGCGGCGATGGCCGCCCCCGAACCGGCGAAAGAAGCCGCCGTCGA
>CAYVJM010000187.1:0-5111 GCA_964451695.1 uncultured Lentisphaerales bacterium
TCGGACTCGCACACGCCGACCGGCGGCGGCCTCGGCATGATCGCCATCGGCGCCGGCGGCCTCGACGTCGCAGTCGCGATGGGCGGCGGCGCCTTCCACCTTGCCGCGCCGCGCGTCGTCAAGATCAACCTGACCGGCCACCTGCGCCCGGGCGTCTCCGCCAAGGACGTCATCCTCAAGGTCCTGGAGCGCTACGGCTCCTCCGGCAACGTCGGCGCGGTGATGGAATACGGCGGCGAGGGCGTCAAGACCCTCGACGTCCCCTCGCGCGCCACGATCACCAACATGGGCACCGAGCTGGGCGTCACGACCTCCGTCTTCCCGAGCGACGAGGTGACGCGCCGCTTCCTCGCCGCGCAGGGGCGCGAGGCGGACTGGACGCCGATCGCCGCGGATCCGGACGCGACGTACGACTCCGTCTTCGACATCGACCTCGCCTCGCTCGTCCCGATGGCCGCGTGCCCGCACAACCCGGGGAACGTCGCCACCGTCGCCTCGCTGGCCGGCAAGCGCGTCAACCAGGTCCTCGTCGGCTCCTGCACGAACTCCTCCTACCGCGATCTCAAGACCGTGGCGCTGCTGCTCAAGGGAAAGAAGATCCATCCGGACGTCTCCTTCGGCATCGCGCCGGGCTCCCGGCAGGTCGTCCTCGAGCTGGCCCGCGAAGGGCTCCTCGGCGACCTCGTCCTCGCCGGCGCGCGCCTCCTCGAGAACGCCTGCGGCTTCTGCATCGGCAACCACCAGTCCCCCGGCACGGACGGCGTGTCGCTGCGCACGAGCAACCGCAACTTCGAGGGGCGCTCCGGCACGAAGTCCGCGCAAGTCTACCTCGTGAGCCCCGAGACCGCGGTGGCGGCGGCGCTGACGGGCGTGATCACGGATCCCACGACCGTCGAGACGGCGCCGCCCGTGGAGATCCCCCCGCGCTTCGTCATCGACGACTCGATGTTCCTCTATCGCGACACCGCCGGCAAGGGCGTTCCCGGCACCGAGATCGCCCGCGGCCCGAACATCGGCGCCGTGCCCGTCGGCGCGCCGATGCCCGCGTCGTTGCGCGCGCAGGCCGTGATCAAGGTCGGCGACAAGATCACCACCGACCACATCATGCCCGCCGGGGCGCGCCTCAAGTACCGCTCCAACATCCCCGCCTACGCGAAGTACGTCTTCGAGCCCGTCGACCCCGACTTCCACGCGAAGGCCGCGACGAACCGCGACGCCGGCGTCGCGAACGTCATCGTCGCGGGCGACAGCTACGGGCAGGGCTCGAGCCGCGAACACGCGGCGATGTGCCCGATGTACCTGGGCGTGCGCGCCGTCGTCGCCAAGAGCCTGGAGCGCATCCATCTGGCCAATCTCGTCAACTTCGGGATCGTGCCGTTCACCTTCGTCGACCCCGCCGGCTACGACGCCGTCTCCGCAGGCGACGCCCTCGAATTCGACGGCATCGCCGAGGCGCTCGCGGGCGACGGCGCGACGACCGTGCGCAACACCACCACCGGCGGGACGTTCCGCGTCCGGGCCGTCCTCTCCGAGCGGCAGAAGGCCATCGTCCTCGCCGGCGGTCTGATGGCCTACATCGCCTCCGGCCGCAAGTAGCCCCACGCCATGAACGCCACGTTCTCCGAAGAACCCAGCACCCTCGTCATCACCTGCTCCGCCGGGATCGCGCCCCATCTCGCCAGCGAGGTGGCCGCGCTGGGCTTCCGCACCGGGCACGTCTCCGAGACCGCCGTCGAGACGGAGGGCACGCTCGCGGACTGCATGAAGCTCAACCTGCACCTGCGCACGGCCCACCGCGTGCTCTACGCGCTCGACCGCTTCCACGCCCGCAACGCCGGACAGCTCTACAACGCGCTCGTCGAGATCCCCTGGGAGCGCTACCTCGATGCCGACGGCTACTTCTCCGTGGACCGCGCCGTGGACAACCCCACGATCGACAACGCGCAGTACGCCGCGCTCAAGGTCAAGGACGCCGTCGCCGACCGCATGCGGGCGAAGTGCGGGCGCCGCCCCGACTCCGGCAACGAGCGCGACCAGTCCTGCCTCTTCCTCCACTGGACCGGGGACCGAGCGGCGATCTACCTCGACACCACCGGCGAATCGCTCAGTTTCCGGGGCTACCGCGCCGTCTCCTCCGAGGCGCCGATGCGCGAGTCCCTCGCCGCCGCCCTGCTCATGGCCTGCGGCTGGAACGGCCGCGGCAACCTCCTCAACCCCATGTGCGGCTGCGGCACGATCGCCATCGAGGCGCTCTGGATGGCGCAGCGCCGCGCCCCCGCGCTCAACCGCGAGAACTTCGCCTTCATGCACCTCGGCTGCTTCGAGCCCGCCGCCTGGACGCGCCTCCGCTCCGAGGCGATCCGCGAGTTCGAGCAGCACAAGGACATCGCCTGCCGCATCGTCGCCAGCGACATCGACGCCGCCATGGTCGCGGCCACGCGCGAAAACCTCGCCCTCGCCGGCGGGACCGACATCGTGACGTGCGACACGTGCGACATCCTCGCCAGCGCCGCGCCCGAGAGCGCCGAGCGCGGCGCCATCCTCCTCAACCCGCCCTACGGCGGCCGCATGGGCGACCCCGTCCGCCTCCGCGACACCTACCTCGACATCGGCGGCTTCCTCGAAACGCACGCCGCCGCCTACGACGGCTTCGTCTTCACCGGCAACCCCGAGCTGGCCGAGGCCGCCGGCCTGCGGACCGAGCGGATGCAGACCTTCTACAGCGGCCGCATCGCCTGTGCGCTGCTCGAGAACCCGCGCCTGACGCCCGAAGCCCTCGCCCAATTCCGCCGCCGCGACGCCCGGCGCTGAGAGAGGCCGCATGACCGCGCTGGAATCGATCACCGAGTTTCTGGCCCCGCCACGCGCCCGCGCCGTCCTCGCCGCACTCGGTTTCTGCTTCTATGCGGCGTGCCTCCTCCTCGTCCTGCTCCTCGCCCTGCGCCGCGAAGCCCGCCCGCGCCCGCGCCACCGGACGCTGCGCGCATTCACCTGGCTCTTCCTCGCCGCATTCGTCGCCGTCCTCGCCTACCAGGCCACCTGGCAGCTCGCGGGCTTCACGCGCGGCGACTTCGTCCGCTTCATGGAGCGCCACAACCCGCGCGCCGACAACGCCGCCGCCCATCTCGTTCGCGGCGAGATCCGCGATCATTACGGGCGCATTCTCGCGGAAAGCGACCCCACTGCGGAATCGCTGCGCGCCTACCCCTATGGCCCCGCCACCGCCCACGTCGTCGGCTTCCGCCACCCCACCGAAGGGCTCACGGGCGTCGAAAACGCCGCAGACATGGTCGTCAGCGGCTACGACGAGCCCGGCCGCCACGACCTGCGCAAGGCGGGCCTCGTCGCGATCCAGGAGGTCCGCCGCGTCGGCGCGGACGTCGTGCTCACGCTCGACGCCGAGCTTCAGAAATTCGCCTACGAGCAGATGGCCGGACGGCGCGGCGCCGTCGTCGCCATCGACCCGCGCGACGGCGCGATCCGCGTCCTGCTCTCCTCGCCTTCCTTCGATCCGAACGCCTTCGACCGCGCCTTGAACTACGATCCCGCCTCGCCGCTGCTCAACCGCGCGCTCCAGGGCCGCTACCCGGCCGGCTCCACGTTCAAGATCGCCATCGCGGGCCTCGCGGTGGAGCGCAACATCTCGCCGCTGATCATCTGCCCGGCCGATGGCTATCTGGCGCCGGGCGCGCGGCGGCCCATCCGCGACCACGAGTACTACGCCTACGAGAAGCGAGGTCTCGTCTGGCCCGGCTTCGGCATCATCGATCTGGACACCGCCCTGGCCAAATCCTCCAACAGCTACTTCGCCAACGCCGCGGTGCAGTGCGGCACCGACGCGTTCAACGACCTCGCCGAGCGCCTCTGGTTCAACGCCCGAATCCCGATCTTCCAGGCGCCCGGCGGCGCCCTCGTCTCCCAGCGGGGAAATCTGCCGCGCCTCGGCCGCGGAGAACGGCGCGAACTCGCCCAGCTCGGCATCGGCCAGGGGCGGCTGACCGCCACGCCCCTGCATCTGGCGATGCTCACGGCCGCGATCGCCCGCGACGGACGGATGTTCCGACCGCGCCTCGCCGAGGCGGAGCCTCCCCAGGAGCTGCCGCGCCTCTTCCGGGCCGCGACCGCGCGACGCGTGGCGGCGGCGATGCGGCACGCCGTCGTCTCCGGCACGGGACGCGGCGCCGACCTGCCGGGACTCGAGGTGTGCGGCAAGACCGGCACCGCGCAGAACCCCGGCGGCGAAGACCACGCCTGGTTCGTCTGCTTCGCGCCGCGTGAGCGCCCGAAACTGGCCGTCGCCGTCATCGTCGAGAACGCGGGCTTCGGCTCGACCGCCGCGCTACCCGTCGCCGTCGCCGTCCTGCAGCGCAACGCGGAGCTTGAGGCGCAGCGCGCCAAGGAGGCGCCGTAGCCATGTTCCTCGCCCTCGTCGTCCTGCCCCTGCTCGTCGTCCTGCCTCTGCACCTCTCGGTGCTCGCGGTGCATCTGGCCAACGCCCCCGCGCTGAGCGCCGCCAAGTGCGCCCCGCTCGGCGTCTTCGCCATCGCGCTGCTCGCCGTCTACGTCGCGCTGCGCCTGCTCCAGTACCGCGGCGGACTGGCCGTGCCGGCGTTGGTCATGACGCTCTGCGGCGTCGGCCTCGCGCTGCAGTCGCGCATCGGCGCCCTGCAGACCCTCGGCGCCGCCTCGCCCTCGCAGCTCGCGCTGCCGACGGGGCTCGTGCTGATGATCGGCGTCTACGCGGCCGGGCGGCATGGGCGCCTGGCGCGGCTCGAAGCGGTCTGGCCCATCTGCCTCGGCCTCGCGATCGCGGTCCTCGGCTTCGTTCTCGTCGCCGGCCGCAAGTATCGCGGCGCCGTGTTCCTGCCGGGCCACGTCAACCCGGTCGAGATCGTCAAGCCGCTGCTCGTCCTCGCCCTCGCGGCGATCCTCGCGGGCCACCGCAAGCTCCTCACGCGCGGCTTCCTCGGCATCCCGCTGCCGCCCGTCAACATCCTCGTCACCGTCGGCATGCTCTGGGCGCCGCCCATGGCGCTGCTCGTCGTGCAAGGCGACCTGGGCATGTTCGCGCTGATGAACGCGACGCTGCTCGTGATGCTCTACGCGGTGAC
>CAYVJM010000188.1:0-5107 GCA_964451695.1 uncultured Lentisphaerales bacterium
AGCAGATCGAGGGCGAGATCCGCTTCACGGTGAACTTCGCGCTGCGCATCCTGCGCCGCTTCGGCTTCAAGGACATCGCGGCCTACCTCTCCACACGGCCCGAGAAGGCCGTCGGCGAGCCGGCGCGGTGGGAGCAGGCCACGCATTCGCTGGAGGCGGCTCTCTCCGCCGAGGGCGTGCCGTACCAGCGCGACGAGGGCGGCGGCGCCTTCTATGGTCCGAAGATCGATCTCAAGATCAAGGACGCGATCGGGCGCGAATGGCAGCTCGGGACGATCCAGTTCGACTTCAATCTCCCGGAGCGCTTCGACCTCTCCTACATCGGCTCCGACGGCAAGGCGCACCGCCCCTACATGGTGCATCGCGCACTGCTGGGCTCCATCGAGCGTTTCTTCGGCATCCTCATCGAGCACTACGCCGGCGCGTTTCCCGCGTGGCTGGCGCCCGAGCAGGTGCGCATCCTCCCGCTCACCGACGACCAGATGCCCTTCGCAAAAAATCTTGCGGCCGAGCTGCGCGCGGAGGACGTGCGCGTCGAGGTCGATGCCGCAGCCGACAAGCTCGGTGCGAAGATCCGCCGTGCGCAGGCGGACAAGATCCCCTTCATGCTCGTCGTCGGCAAGCGCGAGGCGGAGTCCGGCCAGGTCTCCGTTCGCTCCCGCGGCGAGGGCGACAAGGGCGCCATGGACGTCGCGGCGTTCAAGGAACTTTTCCGGGCGGCGCTCCAGGAGTGATCCGTCCGGCCAAACCCCAGAAACAACACCCACCACAAGGAGGTCTGTCATCAGTCCACTCCCCAACCGGGCGCCCATGAGCGCCGCCGATCGCTACGGAAAGAACAAGGGCCCGACCACGCGCATCAATCAGATGATCCGCGCGAACGAGGTCCGCTGCCTGCTGCCCGATGGTGCGCAGGCCGGCATCATGTCGCTTCGCGACGCGCTGAAGCTTTCCGAGGAGCGCGGTCTCGACCTCGTCGAGATCAGCCCCAACGCCGAACCTCCTGTCTGCCGCATCATGGACTACGGCAAGTTCAAGTACGAGGAGGGCCAGAAGAAGAAGCAGGCTAAGAAGAACCAGGCGAAAAACGTGATCAAGGAAGTCAAGTTCCACGCCAACGTGGACGAGAACGACTACCAGATCAAGATCCGCAATATCCGCAGCTTCCTCGCCGGCGGCGACAAGGTCAAGCTCACTCTCCAGTTCCGCGGACGTGAAAACGCCCATCGCGAACTGGGCGACGAAGTCATGAAGCGCGTCTGCCAGGACGTCGCGGACGTGGCCGTCGTCGAGCAGGAGCCCAAGCTCTTCGGTCGCGCCATCAACGGCCTGCTCGGCCCCAAATAGCGCAGCACCCCCGTTGTCAGGCCAGCGCCCGGACGTCTCGTTCGGGCGCTGGTTTCCTTTTTCTCAGCCCAAGCATCTGTTCGGCTTGCGGCTAGACGGCGACTTTCAGGACGACCTTGCGGACGGACGCGGGTTCCGCGCCGGGGTCGCATCCGGGCGCATGGGCTTCGTCCGGCCAGATGATCAGAAACTCCCCGGCACGGAGCGTCTCCGCGGCGCCGCGCCCCTCGAAGAACGCGATGTCCTTTTCGGGATCGTAGGGCACGACGGGCGTCATCGCCGTCGGATCGCCCACGTAGATGCGCTCGCTGCCGGAGACGATATACTGGATGTCGATGAACCGATCGTGCGTCTCGAACTTGCGGCAGTCCAGGGGATGCGTGGTGTAGCCTTGCGGCAGAGCGACGAGGCGGTCGCCGTCCAGCGCCACGCGCCCCTCGGAGGGCGTGGCCGCGGCGTAGGCCGCCAGCCATTCGAAGGCGCGCAGGAAGAGCGGGTGGACGGCGGCATAGCGGGCGGCGTGGGCGAGCGTGTCCTTGATCATCGCGGTCTCCTAGGCGAGGACTGTGTTGTCGATGAGACGCGTGCGGCCGATCTTGACGGCCATCGCGACGAGCGTGTTGGGTCGCAGCGTCGCGACGGGTTCGAGCGTGTCGGCGTCGACGGCGACGATGTAGTCGATCGCCGCGCCCGGCGTCGGCGCGATCAGCTCGCGCATGGCGTCCAGGACGGGCGCGGTGGCGGAGTCTCCACGCCGCCACGCCGCTTCGGCGAGATCGAGCGCGCGGCGCAGGCAGAGCGCGTTGCGGCGCTCGTCCGCGGAAAGGTACGTGTTGCGGGAACTCATGGCCAGTCCGTCCGCCTCGCGGACGATGGGTCCGGGGACGATGGCCACGGGGATGTCCAGATCGCGCACCATGCGGCGGATCACCGCGAGCTGCTGAGCGTCCTTCATTCCGAAGACGGCGACGTCGGCGCGGACGATGTTGAAGAGCTTGTTGACGACGGTCAGGACGCCCTGGAAGTGCGTCGGCCGTGTCACGCCGCACATCGTCTTGGCGAGGCGCGTCTCCGCCAGCGACACGCTGGCGTCGGCGGCGTACATGTCCTCGGGCGCGGGCAGGAAAACGGCGTCGGCGCCTTCCGCCTCGCACATGGCGAGATCGTGTGCCTCGTCGCGGGGATAGGCGGCGAAGTCTTCGCCGGGGGCGAATTGCGTCGGGTTTACGAAGATGGAGACGACCACCTTGTCCGCGTGCTTGTGGGCGAGGCGGACGAGGGAGAGGTGGCCTTCGTGGAGGAAGCCCATCGTGGGGACGAGGCCGATGTCGAGGTTGTCGAGGTGCCAGGACTCAGCCAGCGCGGACATTTCCGCCTTGGTTTTGACGATTTTCATGAGAGTTTTCCTGCGGGCTGGAACGACGCGAGGCGCGCGGCGACGGCCTCGATGATGAAATCGGGCGTCGAGGCGCCGGCCGTCACCGCGACCTGCGTGAATCCCGTGAAGTCCGCGGGATCAAGTTGTTCGGCGGTGTCGACGAGGAACGTCGGACGCAGGCGGCGCGCGAGCTGCGCGAGGCGTTGCGTGTTCGCGCTGGCCGCCGAGCCGACGACGACGAAGGCGTCCGCGTCCACGGCCAGTGCGTTCAGCTCACCCTGTCGGTTGCGCGTCGCCCGGCAGATCGTGTTCACGATGCTCGCGCCCGGGAAGCGCTTTAAAACCGCGGCGGCCGTCGCTTCGAACGTGCATTCCGGCTGCGTCGATTGCGAGACGAGGCAGACGTGCCCGAGATCGGCCGGGAGGGTCTCGACGTCCTCGGGAGAGGTCACGACGCGCCCGCGAGCACCTGCGTAGCCTTCGAGGCCGACGACCTCGGCGTGGCCGGGGTCGCCGAGGATCAGGACGGTGGCACCGCCCTCGGCAGCCTGACTTACGATCCGCTGGATCTTGGCGACGTCGGGGCATGTGGCGTCCACGAGGTTGACGGGCAGCGTCTCGAGGACGCGGCGGCGTTCGGGCGAAATGCCATGGGCGCGGACGAGGAGCGTCGTGCCTGCGGGCAGCGCGGCGGGATCGCGGGATTCCTCGACGCCGGCGGCGCGCAGACGCGCCGTCTGGTGTTCGTTGTGGATGAGGGGGCCGTCCGTGTAGACCGTCCCGGCTTCCGCAGTCGCCTTCTGCGCGAGGTCCACCGCGCGTCGGACGCCCCAGCAGAAGCCCGCGGACTTGGCGACGACGACCTTCATCGGGTCTGGTGCCTCAGGATGTTCTGCGCGAAGACCGTGGGCAGATCGGTGTCCTTGAACCAGTACACCGCGCCCTCGATCGTAAAGGTGGCGCCCTTGAGGGAATCGAGCTGGCGGTTGTTGCCGAGGACGTAGCAGACGGTCTTGGGCTGACCGGCGACGGTGAAGACGACGAGGCGAAACCGCGTGGGATGGGCGCCGGTCGGCGACAGCGCGAGGATTCCCGAGTAGGCGCCCTGCGCGGCCTGTTCGGCGTTGTCGCGCAACCGCGAGGCGGGAACGTTCGCGGGGCCGATCTCGGCACCGCCCTGGGCGTTTCCGAAAAGGGAACGGCGGACGGGACGGTTGGGTTTGTGGGCCTGCGCCGCTGCGGTGGCACTGGGACGGCTTGGCGTGCGGACGGCTCCTGCGACCGGATCCGGGGTTGCCGGGGCGATCGCGTCGTCAAGAGGCTGCGGGGGCGTCGGCTCCTGCTGCTCGGGGACTGTCGCGGCCCGCACGAGGGGGTCGACCGGCGCCGGCGGCGCGGGAGGCGTGGGCGGCGCGGGAGGAGTGGGCGGCGCGGGAGGCGTGTCTACCACGACAGGCGGAGACGGCGGGGCGGGCGGAGGATCCGGGGCGCAGGCTTCGACGTAGCAGTTGGTCACCCAGACGGCGGCCGAGGGGAACGGGGCGATCTTCAGCCAGTCGCCGACCTTGCCTCGGACGTCGACGGAATTGCCTTGGTCGAGCTGTCCGACGACGTTGTAGTTGAGACCGGCCCCGGCGCGGACCTGCGCCTTGCTCACGTTGACTTTGCCGTCGCTGACGAGATCCGCGTAAATCCACAGGTCGACGGAAGCGGGTGGCGTGACCTTGACCCAGGGATCCGCGAGGCTGCCTTGGAGGACGAGGCGGTCGGGGGCTGAGACCTGGCCGACGACCTCGGCTTCCGCGGCGGGGGCGGCGCGCAGGTTGACCCGTTCGCCCTTGACGGCGACATGGGTTTCAGCGGCGGCGGCGGGCGAGGCGGCCAGCACCGCCGCCGCGATCAGAGCGGTGAAGAGGGAGTCGCGAACGGCTTGTATCATGACGGGAACCTCTCGGGGGGGCATGGACCTGCGGGTGGGGTCTGAAAAAAACATCAAGCACCATTCGGCGGCCGGCGGCGCGAACCGATGGTGCTTGAACTGTCCGCCTGGCCGGCGATGCGGGCTACTCTTCGGGCTTCGTCTTCGGCAGACCGAACCCGCGGACATCGTCCTTCTTCAACTTGCCGCGCTTGACGAGGATGTCCACGCGCTCGTAGCGCTTGAGGACGTTCCGCTTGGCGGTGATCTTGCTCGAACCCTTGAGGCTGCTGTGCTGGCTCATGTGAAGTGACCTTTTCTCTCTAGACTAAACGGCTTGAAATACGGGCGAAAGAGTAGCAGAAGCGACGCGTCATGTCAAACGGGTTTCACGCCGGATTGGAGGTTCCGGTCGAAGATCTCGTCGATGTGCGTGTAGCTGTTCTCGGGGCGGCAGAGTTCGT
>CAYVJM010000189.1:0-5104 GCA_964451695.1 uncultured Lentisphaerales bacterium
CGCAGACGAAGCTCCACCAGGCGCTCGAAAAGCTGCGCATCAACCACATCGGCGTCCCGGCGAATTCGCTGGAGCAGATCTTCCAGGGCGTCTGGGATCTCGCCGAGCGCTTCGAAGCCACGGGCAACGCGGAACTCTGGCTGGAGCACGTCAACGATGTCATCGCCAAGGCCAAGGAGAAGGCCCCCGCGACCGCGCCGCGCGTCCTGATCTGCGCGGGTCGCGATCCGGCTTCCCTCGAGCGGCTCTACATCGCCGGGCGCGGCAACTTCTACGAGGGCGCCGTCAAGATCGTCGGCGGGACGAACGCCTACGACGGCCCGCTCCCGTTCCCGATGGTCTCCCTCGAAGGCGTCCTCAAGATGAACCCCGACATCGTCGTCGACATCATCGTCGGCCCCGCCGCGGAGCAGGGCGTCGATCGCGCCCTCGTCCAGTGGAGCGGGCTCGCCACGGTGAACGCCGTCAAGACGGGCGACGTGCACATCCTCACGGAAAGCTGGGCCGTGCGCCCCGGTCCGCGCATCGACCGGCTCGTGGAATGCCTCTCTGGCTACGTCTGGGAATGGAGCGATCGCCATGACCGTTGACTTCCACACGCACTGTTTCCCCGACGCGCTTGCCGCGCGCGCCATGGCGCTGCTCGAAGGCAACGCCGCCATGAAGGCCCCTCTCGACGGCACCGTCGCCGGTCTCGTCGCCGCGATGAAGCGCGGTGGCGTCGATCGCTCGGTGATGCTCCAGATCGCCACGAAGCCCTCCCAGAACCACACCGTCAACACGTGGGCGATCGAGCGGCGCGAGCCGGAGCTGATCCCCTTCGGCAGCGTCCACCCCGACGGCGCCGACTGGGCGAGCGAACTGAAGCGCCTGGCCGATGCCGGGATCAAGGGCGTCAAGTTCCATCCTGAGTACCAGGGCTTCTACGTGGACGATCCGCGGATGCTCCCGATCTACCGACTGATCGACGAACTGGGGCTGGCCGTCGTCTTCCACGCGGGCGCGGACATCGGCGTGCCGCCGCCGGTCCATGGCGACCCCGAGCGCTTCGCGCGCGTCGCCGACGCGCTTCCGCGTGGCCGAACGGTCCTCGCGCACGTCGGAGGATGGGAGCGATGGGACGGTGTCGAGGCTTGCCTCGTCGGCACCCATTATCTCTTCGACACGTCATTCAGCTACGACTTCATACCGCCCGAACAGATGGCGCGGATCGTTCGCCGCCACGGCGCGGACAAGATCGTCATGGGCAGCGATGCGCCCTGGGACGATCCGGCGCGCGCGATTGCCGCCGTGAAGGCGCTAGGCCTTCCGGCCGGCGACGAGGCCGCGATCCTGGGCGGGAACGCCGCGCGGCTGCTGGGACTGTAGAACCCGAGCAAGGAGGAGACCACGATGAACATGATGCCGACGATTCAGCCCGCAGCGCTCTCGCTGCACCCGTTCAGCGCCTTCGACAAAGGCTGGATGGTGCTCAGCGCGGGAGACTTCGCCGCCGGCGACTGGAACTGCATGACCGTGTCGTGGGGCTTCGTCGGCACGATGTGGAATCTACCCGTCGCCCAGACCGTTGTGCGCCCGCAGCGGTACACGCGCGAATTTCTGGACAAGTACGACACCTTCACGCTCTGCGCGTTCCCGGAGGCATGCCGGAAGGCGCTGCAGATCCTCGGCTCGAAGAGCGGTCGGGACGGCGACAAGGTGGCGGAGTCCGGACTCCGCCCCGAGGCGTCGTCGGTCGTGGCGGCGCCGTCCTTCGCCGAGGCGACGCTCGTGCTGGAATGTCGCAAGGTCTTCCGCCAGCCGATGACGCCCGAGGCGTTGCTCGATTCTCGCGCCGCGGCCTGCTATCCCACGCGCGACTATCACATCATCTACATCGGCGAAGTCCTCGCCGTGCGGGGGAGATAGGCATGGACCGACATGCGATGACGCGGCGGGAGTTCTTCAAGGCCTCGGCGGTTCTCGCCGACGCGCTGCTTCTGAGCCGGTTTGTCGGGACGTCGGTGGCAGCCCCGGTCGGACAGCCTAGGAAAATGGCGGCCGCGCGGCCGCCACGGACGTGCGGAGGCTGGATTGACCAGAACGGCAACGGGGCGTGCGACCGCTCCGAAAAAGGTTCGGGCGGCTGCCAATCTCGGCAGTGCCCGGGGAGCCTAGTCAATCCGAAGCGCCAGGCGCTCGCGAAGGCGGGCGCGCCCGCCGGCGTCTGCGCGGCGTGGGAGGATCCGGGACGACGCGGCTTTTGCGGGGTCAGCGCCCGCGCCGCCAGCGCCTGCGGATACGAGACCTGTCCGGCGCACCGAAGCCACGTCGCCGTTTCATCAACACCCGCGTGAACGCGCCGTTCGTGCGGAGAAGCTTGGTCTGAAAAGGATTCAACGTGAAAAACATCGTCATTCTAGGCAGCACGGGCTCCATCGGGCGCAACGCGCTGAAGGTCGTCAAATCTCTGCCGGGCCGCTTCAACGTCGTCGGCGCGGCGGCGGCCTCCAGCGTGGAGCATCTCGTCGAGCAGGCGGCGGAGTTCCAGATCGGCTCGATCGCGCTGCTCGATTCGGCGGCGGCGTGGCGGGCTAGGAGCCAGGCCCCGGCCGGCGTGAAGGTTCTGGAGGGCGTCGACGGACTCTGCGAGCTGGCGTCTCGGCCGGACGTCGACCTCGTCGTCTGCGCGGTCACGGGGATGGCCGCGCTCAAGCCGGTTCTCGCCGCCATCGAAGCCGGCCACGACGTCGCCATCGCCACCAAGGAGGTTCTCGTCTCCGCCGGCGAGATCGTCTGCCGCCGCTGCGTCGAGAAGGGCGTGAACCTGCTGCCCATCGACAGCGAGCACAGCGCGATCTTCCAGGCGGTTCAGGACGCCGGGTGCGCGCCTTGGTGCGTGCGCAACCGGCCCGGCGCGGCGGCCTCGGGCCTGCCGGCCGAGGCGAACATCCGCCGGCTGATCCTCACGGCCTCCGGCGGCCCGTTCGCGGACCGGCCGGATATTGATCTCGCGACCGTCACGGTCGAGGAGGCGCTCAACCATCCGCGCTGGAAGATGGGACCGAAGGTCACGATCGACTCGGCCACGATGATGAACAAGGGGCTCGAGATTCTGGAGGCGCGCTGGCTCTTCGACATTCCCGTGGATCGCATCGCCGTGCTCGTGCATCCCGAGAGCATCGTCCATTCGCTCGTGGAGTTCACGGACGGCGCGCAGATGGCGCAGCTTGGCATGCCGGACATGCGGCTGCCGATCCAGTACGCGATGACCTGGCCGGAGCGCGTGGGCAACGCCTCGCTCCCGCGCCTCGATCTTTCGCAGATCGGCGCGCTGCACTTCTGCGAGCCGGATCCCGCGCGCTTCCCATGCCTCGACCTCGCCCGCCGCGCCGCCGTGGCGGGCGGCGTCGCCCCGGCCGCGATGAATGCCGCGAACGAAGCGGCCGTGGCCGCCTTCCTCGAAAGGCGCACACGTCTTCCAGGCATCTGGGAGACCGTTTCGCGCGTGCTCGACGAATGTCGGCCCGCCACGGGCGCACTGACGCTCGACGCGATTCTCAAGGCGGACGCCTGGGCGCGCCGCCGCGCGGTGGAGATCATTGCATGAGCGTCCGGCCGCGCGTCCTGTTCATCGCCTCGCAGCCGTTCTTCCAATGGCGCGGTTCCCCGATTCGCCTCGGGTTCGACATCGCGGCGCTCGCGCAGAACGGCTGCGACGTGGACTTTCTGACGCTTCCGATCGGCGAGCGCAGGGAGGTCGAGGGCGTGCGCATCGTGCGCGCCCCGAACGTCTTCTTCGCCAAGTCCATCTCCATCGGACCCTCGCTGCTGAAGTTCGCGTTCGACGGCGTCATGTTCCTCCAGGCGCTCGGCATGCTCTGTCGACGCCGCTACGACGTCGTCCACGGTGTCGAGGACTGTGGCGTGCTCGCGCTCGCGCTGGGCCGCCTCCGCGGCTCAAAGGTCGTGTTCGAGAAGCATTCGGACGCCGGAAGCTACAAACGCGGCGCCGTCATGCGCGCCTACGCCGCCGTGGAGCGCTTCGTCATGCGCCGCGCGAACGCGGTGATCGGCACCGGCCCGGGGCTTGTGGCCCAGGTCGAGGCGCTGGCCTGCGGGACGCCGGGCTTCGTCGTCAGCGACATCCCCTCGTCGCTGGCCGAGCCGGACGCCGAGGGCGTGGCGCGGGCGCGCGCGGAGCTGGTGAAGGCGCCGGACGAGATCTTGGCGACGTATGTCGGCTCGTTCGCGACGTACCAGGGGATCGAGTTGCTCTTCGGGTCGATCCCGGAGGCGGTGGCGCGCTGTCCGCGGCTGCGCTTCGTGATCATCGGCGGCTCGCCGCAGGAGATCGCGCAGTGGACAGGCTGGCTCGATGCGCGCGGCTGCGCGGAACGCGTCTCGTTCATCGGCAAGCGGGCGCCGGACGTCCTGCCGTGCTATCTTGCCGCCTCGGACATCCTGCTTTCGCCGCGCGTCGCGGGCGTGAACACGCCGCTCAAGCTGCTCGACTACCTGAAGGTCTCGCGCGGCATCGTGGCGACCGACCACCCGGCGAACCGGCTCATCCTCGACGGGACGACGGCGCTGCTCGCGCCGCTCGAGCCGAAGGCCTTTGCGGCGGCTGTCGTCCGGCTCGCGGAAGACGAGGCGTTGCGCACCCGCCTCGCTTCGGCCTGTCGCCGGCTCGTCGACGAACGTTACAACTTCGCCGTCTTCCGCGAAGGTCTGCGGACGTGCTATGCGGCGGTGCTGGGCGGCGAGGGTCGTTTGTCCAAAGACATGGCGTGAGGAGTTTCGCTGGCTGGTCGTGTGCTGGCGGGACTATAAAAAGGTTCGTCATGAAGAACGATGATTTACAGATGGGTGTCGCTCGGTTGAAGGAATCCACTTTCCTTTGGCTTTCGTTGGCAATCGCGGCTCTGGGATTGCCGACATCGGCAGCCTTTGCCGAGAGTATCGCCAGTCAATTCGTGTCTGAGAATTTCAACGGAGCGGTCTGGGACTCCCGCGATGGCGGTTGTGCCCTGTCCTCGGAGCACACTGCCACGAACGGCTGGAGCCTTGCCTGGTGAAATGATGAAAGGCGAATGGATCATTCTGCTTTGGGCGCTTCTGGGCA
>CAYVJM010000190.1:0-5091 GCA_964451695.1 uncultured Lentisphaerales bacterium
GCCGCGTTCGCAAGGCCCGCGTCCTCGACGTCCTCGACCTCATGGCCACCGCCGTTCCCATCGGCCACGCCATCGGACGAATCGGCTGCTTCCTCAACGGCTGCTGCTACGGACGCGTCTCGCGCGCCTGCCTCGCCGTCACCTTTCCCAAGGGCTCCATCCCCTGGGCCGACCAAGTCGACGCCGGAGCGATTCCCGCCACGGCCGCGCGTTCCCTGCCCGTGCTGCCCTCCCAGCTTTTCGAGACCGCTCTCAACCTGGCCGTCTTCGCGATCATGCTCGGGCTCTTCCGCCGCCCCGGACGCCGCCCGGGCGCCCTCGCCGCCGCCTACGCGATGCTCTACGCAGCCGCCCGCTTCGCAGTGGAATTCTCGCGCGCCGACGAGCGACTCCACGTCGGAGCGCTCTCCATCGGGCAGGTCATCAGCATCGTCCTCTTCATCGGCGGCCTCGCCGCCACCCTTCGCCTGCGCGCCAAGGGGCGCTCGCAGCAATCCGCCACCGCCTAGCCGCCCGCCTCGGCGTCCGTCTCCTGCAAAAACCCTGAAAGCGCCTCGGCGAGATCGCGGCCCAGGCGGCGCGCGGCCTCGGCATTCACCTCGACTCCCGACGCATTCGCGTAGGGAATCTCGAGGCTCGTTGCAAGACGAATGCCGGGAATGCTTTCCGACCAGCGGCGAAAGCCCATGCCGCTCGCATAGTTCGCCCCCGTGTTCCAAGACTGGCCAAAGGGAATGTCGCTGGCCGGATCGTACGGCAACGGCCCGCGCGCACATGCGGCCAGCCGCGCGCCGAAGCGGCGCTGCCCGGCCCAGACCTCCGCGTCGCCCGCACCCACCTGATAGACGACTTCGTTCCCCTCCCCCCGAATCCACGGGCAGTGCAGATCGAGCGCCGCGCGCAGCCGCCCGCCGCCCCAGACCGGCAGCAGCGCGCGGATTGCCGCCGTCTCGGGGTGGACCTGCGGATCGTCGTAGTCGCGATTGTGGTCGCGCGGAGCCCGGTTCTTGCCCTGGTCGCCCTCCTCGACGCCGTCCTTGTCGACGAACGGAACGACCATCAGCCCGACGTGGTCGCGCATCCACCGGCAGGCGGGATCGAACAGCATCGCCTCGACCAGCCCTTCGACCGCGTAGCTCGCCATCATCTCGCAGCAATGATGGCGGCAGGTGATGGCCGCGCGCGCGGCGACCCTGCCGCCGGGAGCCCCCAGGTAGACCATCTCAACGGCCCGCCCCTTGCGGCTGCGGCACAACGTCAGCGGCCTCACCATCGGATGGCTTCCGATAACCGTCTGGAAACGCTCCCAGTTCGCCTGCGTGTACGGCATTCCGAACGAGAAGCGCACCTCGCGGTCCTCAGACCCGAAATCGTAGACGAAAGACCGGTCCGTGGCGGAGTCTCCACCCTGCCACCGCCAGGAAAGCCCGCCGTCCAGCGAAACGCCGGGCCCGCGAACGCCGACAGGCGCGCCCTTCGTGAAGTGGAACGCCAGCCGCCGACCCTGCGCGCCCCGGACGCGAAAACACCAGTAGAACCAGTCTCCCTGCGTGTCGCGAAGATCCTGGTGGACATAGACGTCGTCGCCTTCGATGCGGTCGAGGACGATGTTGCCGCCGGGAAACGCGGCGTCGATTTCAAACGGGTTCATAAGGCATCCTGGATTCTGAATGTTGATGTTGAAGACGCTGGCGCGAGAGATCAGGGACGACGGGCCGAGACGAGCGCCCGACGCCAGTGGCCGGCGAGATCCGCTTCGACGATTCCGCCTCCACCGTCATGGGTGTGGATCATCCGCCCGCCGCCCGCATAGAGCCCCACGTGGTTGATCACGCCATCGCCGTCCGTGTCGAACGCGAGAACGTCTCCGCGGCGTAGCCGCCGCTTGGACACCTTGCGCCCAGCCGCCGCCTGGCTGCGGGACACCCGGGGCAGCTCAACCCCGGCGCGGCGATAGCAGTGCTGGACGAGCGCGGAGCAGTCCAAGGCGCCGCCGACGATCCGTCCGGCGCCGTCATACCGGGGATTGCCGCCAAACTGGTACGGATAGCCGCCCGTCCGGCGATGCTCGGCGAGCAGCCGCTCCGCCTCCCGCGCCGCCACCTCCCCGGCGGCGCGGTTCGTCCCCGCCCCGCCGGGACACAGGCATCCCGTGACCGTCGGCAGCAGCCACGCGGCGAAAACCGCGGCGCGGATCACGGCGACACGTAGACATATAGGCGGTGACAAGTCTCTGGAGGACATGGCGGGACGATAGAACGAAGGACAAGCGCGACACACCTGCGCGGAACGAACCCGCATTGCAACACACCCGTTTCGAGCCCAGTAGCCTACTGTTGACGCCCTCGAATGTCAAATCCAAACAGGAACGACGTCAGTCCCTTGACCGTCCAGCCGACCGCCGCGGAGCGATGACGATGGACTCGATCACCGCGCCAAGCCCCTCGCCGAAGCCGCGGATGCCGTGCTCCTCCGGATTGTAGGGCGTCTTCGCGTGAATGCGGTACACGCCCGTCAGCGCCTGTTCGGGTTCGGGATCGAAAGGCCTCGCGATGACGCCTTCGCAGACAACCGGCTTGCCGCCCGCCGGAATCGTGAATTCCAACGGCTCGCCCTTGAACGGAGGCGTCACCACCAGCACCTGGTTGCTCCAGCCGTCGTTCGGCGGAAACCATCGGGCCTTGACGGTGATCGCAACCTCCTCGCCCAACGGGGGCAGCGTCCCCACGATGCCACTCCCCTCCAGGCTCCACATGCCGTCCTTGACCTTCCGCCCCCACGGCGGCCGCAACCCCAGCGGTCCGCCGTCGAGGATCTTCGTCTGGACGGCGTCGAACCGGTTCGACTCGTCGATCGGCGCGACGTTGTAGCACGCTTGATCGATAGGGACCGGCTTGGGCGCAACGCGCAGTGAACCCAACGGCGCAAAACGCTCGATCTGCCAATGATATGAGCCTGAGCTTTTCAGCAGCAGCCCGTCCTCCACGAGCGAACGCGGCGCTGCGGCGTACGAAGAGATGATCTCCACAGAACGCCGTTTTGCCTCGTCGGCCAGCCAGGCCATCGCCGGCGCATGCCCCTGCTCCTTCGCCACAGCTTCGTTCAACCCGAAGAAGGAGCGATCCAAATCCCACTGCATCGGCACACTGTGCGGATAGTAGTCATAGAACACAAGGGCATCGTTCTTCATGCGGCGATCCAAATCAGTCATCCGAGACATAAATTTGTCGTTCGTAGCGAAGAGCGCAAACTGTCCTGTCGTCTGCAGCAGAAGAAACAATACGATCAGAAGCGTGAAGGCCAAACTCGGAATCACATTCCACCTTCCCCGGAAGAAATCGCGCAGTTCCTCCACGAGAGGGATGCACATTAGCGAGATAAGGCAGAAGACAACAGCGCAGAGGCGGCGATGCGACCACAGGCCCACGTCCACTTCCACGCCCTTGACGTAGAGGAAAACGAGCGCGCCGAGGCCGAGGCCCGCCAGCAGGAAGCGTTCGGATAGCGGACGTCGCATCGCGAAGACGCAGACCGCGCCCGCAGCCGCGATCGCCATCCAGAACCATCCGATGCGCGCCGTCTCGACGAACCCTTCCCGCAGAGGTCCGCCGACGACGAACGGCAGCAGCGCCGCGATCCCGCAGAGCGCCGCGCAGGCGACCGAGGCGGCTAGGCGCGCGCGCGGCTTCTCGAACACCGCACGAACCTTCGGCACATGCGCCAGCGTCAGCACCCCGCCACCCAGCACGGCGGCCAGCGCCAATGCCGCCAGCACCATCCGGATCTCCGGCACAGCACGCCACATCGCGGCAAGTGCATTCGCGTCGAAGAAATCCCCATAAGGCTGGCAGACCCAGAGGTTGATGAACACGAGGGGCAGCACGCCCGCGATTCCGCCCAGCGCCATCGCCGCGGTGTCGCGCACGCGGCCGCTGCGCATCGCGAAGGCGAGAGCAGCCGGGGCAGCCAGCACCGCCATCGTCGGGTGGTAGGAAATCGCCAGGCCGAGCAGCAGACCCAGCAGAAGCCGACCCGCCACGGAAGGCCGCATCCCTTGATCGACGAGGATCGCCATGGCCAGCAGCGCGCCGCCGACGGCGTCCGCGTGGAAGCCGCGCAGGAACCAGCCGGTCCACAAGTTGCCAAAAAGAAGGGCGAAAGCCGCGGCTCCGCCGAGCGCGGGGTGAATGGCGCAACAGGTCAGGAACACGCAGACCATCCAGATGACGCCGAGGAGCGGCACAAACCGGTCGATGGAAAACCCGAGCTCGTCCAGACCCGCCGCGGCGAGGGGAAGCGTCGGCAGGAAGAACGGGCGCGTCGCGGCCTGCGGGTAGTCCACGAGTTCGAAGACGCAGTCGCGCGTCTGGCGCGCGCCGGGCGTGACGACGTTGCGGTAGAGCAGCAACGGCTTGACCTCGTCGGGAACCTGTTCGAAAGGCCGATCCACATCGTCGAATCCCCTCCCCTGCGCGAACGCCTTGGCCATCTGCCGGTACATCGCCACGTCGAGGCCCGTGTAGGTGTCTTGATGCGGATTCATGAGAAAAGCCGCCGCGATGAGGAGTACGACGAGGACCGGGTTGCTCATCCCACGAACCGCGCGAAACTTCAGGCGCGATGGGGGAACGTCCGCGGCCTCGCGCACGGTTCGCGCGGCCCGCAAGATGCCCACGGCGGCGACCGCCATCGGGACGACGGTCAGCAGAAACATCGCCACGGACCAGAAGCGGATCATTTTCCGTCCTTTTCCTCAAGCTCGCGGATGCGCGATTCGAGCATGGCGCAGCGCTGGGCGATCTGCGCAATGTTCTTTTCGCTGCGCGAGAGGTTCTTCGACAGCACGAACACGGAGGCCATCATCGTGACGAAGACCACGGCCAGCATGGACGAGGCGTATTCCATGCCGAACGTCGCCTTGAGCCAGTCCATCACGGCGGGCCACGCCGTCATGAGCAGCATCGCGAGGCAGGGCACGACCCAGAGCAGTGCATACCGCTCCTTGAGCTGCGTCCAGCGGATCGACTCGAATGTCACCACGAGGATGAAGACGCTGAGGCCGGCGACCGCAAGGCGGATGCGCCCCATCCG
>CAYVJM010000191.1:0-5081 GCA_964451695.1 uncultured Lentisphaerales bacterium
GAGGCCGGACGATTCCGGGGTCGGCGACCCCGGCGCCAGCCGCAGCCCCGCTCCGTGCGAAGCGCGACTGACATCGGTGACGCGGCGATTGTAATCTTGCAAAAATCGCAAGATTACATTCCGAATCGGCTTCGACAGACTCGCGCGAAGCAAGGTGGGGCGACGCCGTCCCGGCGAGCCGCGCCACCATAATCTTGAAGCAAGCGCCAGATTACGGTGGGGCTCGGTGATCGCGCCCCGCTTGTCGGACCGCGACATGGGCGGCAATCCCTTGCCGCCGCCGCGGGCGCAAAGGATTGCGCCCCTCCAGCGCGGCAAGCCCCGAAGACTGACCGAGTGCCGCCGGATGGTATCCCGCTGTCGCTTTCCGCTGAGGTTCAGGCGAACCCGTGGCGGGCGAGGACGGCGCGGTATTTTGCCTCGTCGCGGATGTCACCGCTCCCGATGATCACGGCGTTGCTCATGTCGCCGACGCGCTCGAGCATGGCCTCGAGCTCGTCCGGGCCGCCCCAGGTCTGCAGGAGCTTGCCGTCGTCGCGGATGCGGCGGAGCTGGTCGGTCCACCGGCACGCCGGCTCCTGCCCGTCGCCGGGCTGCCATTGGACGCCGGCGAGTTCGGGGATCGCGTGCAGCGAAGCCGTGTGCGGGAGCTGGCCGATGCCGTCCTGGTGGTAGAAGGCGCCGCCTGGCAGGCGCTGGCAGGAACGACGAAGCTCGGGCAGGACGAAGCGGTCGAACATCGCGGGGCTGATCATGTAGGCGAAGTCGCATTGCAGCATGTACGTCGGACGCGCGCCGAACACCTCCGCCCAGGAGGAGTAGCCCGGATTGTCCGGAATGCAAGCGCTGAAGGCGTCGTAGTATTTGAACCAGCAGTCGTGGATCTCCCAGGTCAGGCGTTCGACCTCCTCGGGCGCGTCGTAGAGATCGGTCAGCAGGCTCTCGGTCGTGCGCAGCGAGGCCAGGACGTCGAGCGTGCCGCCGAGGTCGGTCATCGCGACCTGCACTGCGCCGCCCCAGCGCGCCGCCGCGGCGCGGGCGATGTCGCGGATGCGATCCTGCCAGCGGCCCGAGTCGCGATAGGCGACGTGCATGTCGCGCAGTTCGAGACCGGCGAACGCCCCGGGGTAGAACCAGACCGTCCCGTTGGAGGCATCCGCGTCACCGCCGACGAACGCGGCGAGAATGCCGGGGCCGAAGTCCGGCCAGACGTGTGGGAAGGCGTCGCCCAGGAAGCGGCGCGTCGAGAGGTCGTAGTCCCAGCGGTCGACGATCTGCTCCGCGGAGTAGTCCAGATTGAAGGAGGTCGTTCCCTTGCCATTGGGCGGCACGGGCGGCTCGGGGCGTCCGGGATCGGCGCCGTGCAGCGTCCACTGGACGAGGGGTCTGCCGAGTTCCCTCCGCCGCCACAGCGCGTTGACTTCCTTCACTTGCTTCCACCGTTCCGGAGAAAATGCGATCGACATGGCGAACCTTTCCTTGTGTTTCCGGCGTTGGCGCCGACTTCGCGATCCTCGCCCGGTACCTTGGCTAGTGGGCTTCGAGCCAGTTCTGGCCGACGCCGACGTCCACTTTGAGCGGAACGGCGAGGGTCATGACGCCCGTCATGCAGCGGCGGAGGATCTCGGAGACGGTCTCCACTTCGTCCGCCGGCGCGTCGAGGACGAGTTCGTCGTGGACTTGCAGGACGAGTTTCGCGCCGAGGTGCCGCTCGCGGAGTTCGCGGTGGACTTCGACCATCGCGAGCTTGATCAGATCCGCCGCGCTCCCCTGCACCGGGGTGTTGATCGCCGTGCGCTCCGCGGCCGCGCGCACCGTTGCGTTGCGCGAGGCGATGTCGCGGAGGGGGCGGCGGCGGCCGAGCAGCGTCGTCACGAACCCCTTCTCGCGCGCCTCGGCGATGGTCCGGTCCATGTAGCGCCGGACGCCGGGGTACAGGTCGAAGTACGTCTTGATCAGCTCGTCCGCCCGGGTGCGCGTCGTTCCCAGCCGTTGCGCCAGACCGAAGGCGGAGATGCCGTAGATGATGCCGAAGTTGACCATCTTGCAGGTGGAGCGCATCTCGGGCGTCACCTCGGTGGCGGGGATGCCGTAGACGCGCGCCGCCGTGTCGCGGTGGATGTCCTGGTCTGCGGCGAAGGCTTCGATCATCGCTTCGTCGCCGCTGAGCGAGGCCATGAGGCGCAGCTCGATCTGGGAGTAGTCGGCGGAAACGATGCGGTGGGCGGCGTCGCGCGCGACGAATGCGGCGCGGATGCGCCGGCCGCGCTCGGTGCGCACGGGGATGTTCTGCAAGTTCGGGTTGTCGGAGGAGAGGCGCCCCGTCTCCGCGAGCGCCTGGTTGAAGCTGGTGTGGACGCGGCCGGTCCGCGGATCGATGCAGCGCGGGAGCTTGTCCGCGTAGGTGGACTTGAGCTTCGTGCAGGCGCGGTATTCGAGGACGAGCGGGACGATCGGATGGGCGCCGGCCAGCTCCTGGAGCACCTCCTCGCCGGTGGAGAGCTGCCCCGAGGCGGTCTTGCCGCCGGCGGGCAGCTTCAGGCGTTCGAAGAGCACCTGGGCGAGCTGCTGATTGGAGGCGATGTTGAACGGCTCGCCGGCTAGTTCGTGGATCCGGCGTTCGATGCCGGCGATTTCGGTGCCCAGTTCGTCGCCGAAGTCCGCCAGCGCGCCGGGGTCGATCCGCACGCCCTCGTCCTCCATGTCCAGAAGCACGCGCACGAGCGGGTTCTCGCAGCGTTCGAGGGCGGGCGCCGCGCCCGCTTCGCGCACGAGCGGCAGCAGGACGCGATGGAGCTGGAGCGTGACGTCCGCGTCCTCGGCGGCGTACTCCGCCACGCGCGCGACGTCCACCTGGTCCATGGTGATCTGGTTCCTGCCGCGTTCGCCGATGAGCGCGGTGATCGGGATCGGATCGTAGCGGAGGAATTCGCGAGCGAGGGGGTCCATGCCGTGGCGCGCGGCGGGATCGTAGACGTAGTGGGCGAGCATCGTGTCCGAGAGCGCGCCCGCGACTTCCATGCCCGCTTGGCGGAGCACGTGGAGATCGAACTTGAGGTTGTGGCCGACTTTTGCGATCGCGGGGTCGGCGAAGACGCCGCCGAGAAGCCGCGCGATGTCAGCAGGGGAGGGGAGTGCGGGGCGCTGGGGCGCCGGGGGTTCGGCGCCGCCGCCGAAATCCAAAAAGAGCTGTTCGCCCGTCGCGGGGGCGGACTCCGCCACGGCGGCCGAGGTCGCGAAGAGCGGCAGTTCGTCGGCGGGTGCGGGCGCCGCCTCGGGCTCGACGGCGACAGGGACGTACCAGGCTTCGTGGGGCGCGATGGCGAACGAGAGGCCGACGAGCCGCGCGCTGCGCGGGTCGAGGCCGGTCGTCTCGGTGTCGAACGCGAACAGCGGGGCCTTCGCCAGCTTCGCCGCGAGGCGCGCGATCTTCGCCTCGGTGTCGCAAAGTTCGTAGCGGTGCGGCACGGTCTGGACCGTGCCGCAGACGACGGAGGGTTCGGCCTCGACGCCGTCCTCGCGAGGGGTCGCGGCGGAAGCTGCTGCGGGAGCGCCGTCGGGGAGGATGCGGTTGAGGATCGAGCGCATCTCGTACTGCTCGCAGAAGGCGCGGAGCGCCTCGGCGTCGGGCTCGCGACGGCGCAGGTCGTCGAAAGCCACGCCGAGGGGCACGTCGCGGCGGATTTCGGCGAGCCAGCGCGAAAGGCGGGCCTGCTCTGCGTTCGCGGCGACGCGTTCGGCGAGTTTGCCGCCGAGTTCGGCGGCGTGGGCGAGGACGCCTTCGAGGTCGCCGTACTGCGCGAGGAGCTGGGAGGCGGTCTTGGGGCCCACGCCGGGAACGCCGGGGATGTTGTCGGAGGCGTCGCCGGCGAGACCGAGGAGATCGACCATCCGGGCTGGGGACTGGACGCCCCATTCTTCGCGGACGCGGGCCGCGTCGTAGATTTCGTTGCCGGACTGTCCCTTCCCGGCGGGACGGCAGAGCAGGGTGCGGTCGCCGACGAGCTGGGCGATGTCCTTGTCCGGCGTGACGAGCCACGTCGTCGCGCCTTCGCGCTCGCCGATCGCGGCGAGCGAGCCCATGAGGTCGTCGGCCTCGAACCCGTCGACGCGCAGGAACGGGATGTTCATGGCGCGGGCGAAGACCTCGGCCATCGGAATGGCGGCGGCGATGTCTTCGGGCAGCTTCTCGCGCTGGGCCTTGTAGGCGGGGTAGCGGACGTGGCGGAACGTCGGCGACGTGTCCATCACGAGGGCGAGGTGGGTGGCGCCGGCGTCGAACGCCATTTCGCGCACGAGCGTGGCGAAGATGTAGATGGCTGAGGTGTTGACGCCCGTGGAGGTTGTGCGCGGGCGGTTCATGAACGCGAAATGGCCGCGGTAGAGCAGCGGCATCACGTCCATCACGACGAGCTTGTTGTCCGGGGCGTTCATTGTGCAAAACGCCCTCCACAGGCGGCGCCGGTGGGGGGCGTTGGGTTGAGCCGGGCGGAAAACCCGGCGGATGATGGCGGTGGGTTACTTGCCTTCGGTCAGCAGCGCCATGCCGTCGGAGGATCCGTCCTTGACTTCGCGGCCGGCGGGATCGACGAGGCGGGCGGTGACGAAGAGGAGCAGGTTGCGCTTCTCGCTCAGATCGTACTTGTAGCGGAACAGGTTGCCGATCAGCGGGATGTCGCCGAGGAACGGGATCTTGTCCTCGTTCGTGTAGCGCTCCTCCGTGATCATGCCGCCCATGACGACCGTGGCGCCGTTGTAGATCTGGACGCTGGTGGCGACGGAGCGGACCGGGAAGAACGGCTGCTCCATCGGGAGCTGGACGTACTCGGTCGTGAAGTAGGTCAGCAGGTTCAGGGGGTCGAAGCCGACCGGAGTCGCGACCGGGTAGGTCGAGCCGTAGTTCCTCCAAGTGGGCTCGGACACGACGGACGGGGCGAGGGCGAGGTTGATCATCGAGCCGTCGGGCGTGACGTCGGGCGTGACCTCGAGGATGACGCCGACTTCGCGCATCTGGAAGTTCTGAGGCTCGACGACCGCGCCGCTGTACGTCGTGACGTCGCTGTCGCCGCTCGTGGACTCCA
>CAYVJM010000192.1:0-5016 GCA_964451695.1 uncultured Lentisphaerales bacterium
CTGCTACGCTGAGACGGTGTCCGCATAGCCGGGAGCAAAACGGAGATGCGCCCTCGTACCCGGTCAGTCGCCGGCCACGCTGTCAACACGGTCAGGAAGGTCAGCCTCATCCCACGCGCGCCGCGCTGGAGGGGCGCAATCCTTTGCGCCCGCGGCGGCAAGGGATTCCCGCCTTTCTATGGTGCGGCTCGCCGGGACGGCTGCGCCCCACCTTGCTCCGCACGAGCCTGTCGAAACGGATGCGGATTGTGTCCATCCGTCTTGAAAGGCGGGGCTTTCAGCGAACCGGTTCGGGGGGAGGTGGCGTTTCTAGGATCATCGTCCCCATGATGTCCTGAACGTCAACCCCATCCATCCATGAAGAAACCCTATCTGCTTCTCGCCCTGTCGCCGCTGCTCGCGTCCGCCCAGACCAACGAGTATGATCTCGGAAAGATCGTCGTCGAGGGCGCGCCCGTATCGAAGTACCGCGTGGACGCCGTCTCGACCTCGACGTTCTTCGGCGCGCCGCCGGAGCAACTTCCCGTCAACGTCGACGTCCTCACCGAGGACTTCATCCGCGAGCAGAATCCCGCCGACCTCCACGATCTGCTGTTCTTCCAGCCGGGCGTCTCGGGCGGCGGCAAGTCGATGATGGACCGCACGTCCGGCCAATACACCCTACGCGGCAAGGCCGGCTCGGCGCCCACGTTCGACGGCACGCTGCCGCTGACCGGCGCGATGGGGATGTTCCTCGATCCGAACGCGCTGGAGCGCGTCGAGATCGCCAAGGGCCCCGTGGGCTCCGTCCAGGGCGGCCAGACTTCGACTCTCGGACCCTACGGCGCCGGCGGCGCCGTCAACCTCGTCCCCAAGCAGCCGCGCCCGGGCGAATCGTTCACGGATGTCGGGCTGCGGACCTCCGCAGGCCGCGATGCGCAGAAGATCCGCCTTACGACCGACGCCAACGACGCCGTCTCCGACTCGCTGGCGCTGCGCCTCCCCGCCAGCGTCGACGCCGCGAAGCCCTTCTGGCTGCCCTCCGGGCATGACTGGCGGCAGTCCGTCTTCGTCGCGCCGTCCCTGCTCTTGGAGGCCTCCGACGATCTGCGCATCGGCCTGAACATGATGGTCCAATTCGCGGACATGCCCGGCTACCAGGGCGTGCCGTCCTACCGCGGCAAGCCGCTCGCGCCGTACGGCTGGGACGGCTTCGTCGCCGGGGACAACGACCTCCGCGACACGTACACGGGCGTCAGCGCGCAGGGATACGTGGAATGGGACGCCACGGACGTCTGGCAGTTCCGCGCCGGCGCCGGCTACGCGGGCTCCGACATGGAGTACGAACACCTCGGCGCGTCGACCTACGCCAACCAGCCCGGCGTCCCGAAGGTGCGCAAGCTCGACCTCAACTGGGCCGAGCAGCACAGCGATATCTACAACCTCAACGGGCGCGCCACCGCGCGCTTCGACGCCCTCGGCGCCTCGCACGTCGCGTTGATCCAGACCGACGCGACCCGGACGGAGTCCCATTCGCGCAACGCCTCCGCGCAGCTCGACTCGGCGGACGCCTACCGTCCGCTCGCCAAGGGGGACTTTCGCGACACCGACCTCGATCGTCGCGGCGTCCTCGCGCAGGAATACGCCGAGATCGGGATGTTCCGGGTCCTGGCGGGCGTTCGCTACGACGAGCACGAGAGCAGCCTCGGCAACACGGGCGACGGCGTCAGCCCGCGCGCCGGTCTTTCGATCGTCCCCGCCAAGTGGCTGACGTTCTTCGGCAACGTCTCCCGCACCGAGGCGCCGAATTTCGGCTACATGAAGAGCGACGACGAGGAGCTGACCTCGTCGTGGCATGCGGATCAGTGGGAGACGGGCGTCCGCGTGAGCCCGGTGGAGACCTTCTGGATCACGCTGGCGTACTACGAGATCCGCCAGGCGGACACCCCGAGCCTGGACGACGCCTCTGGATTCTACGTCACGGAAGGGGAAAGCGAGAATCGCGGCGTGGAGCTGTCGATGGCCGGCAACCTTGCGCAGAACTGGTCGATGTACCTCGGGTATGCGTTCAACGACCGCGTCGAGGAGCCGGGCGAGAAGGCCTTCGATTCGCAACCGCCGCATTCGCTGACGCTGCAGACGCTCTACCGTCTCTCCGGCGGCGCGCTGCGCGACGTCGCGTTCGGGCTCGGCTACCGGTTCCGCGATGGCTACGACGGCACGATGCGCGGGGAATACGTCGGGCCGGACTACTTCTTCGACGCCGCGCACGTCTTCGACGTCTCGATGGACGTGCCGCTCTCGAAGTTCGGAGGCAGCGCGGACTGGACGGTGCAGTTCGCGGTCAAGAACGTGTTCGACGAAGACTACTTCGCCTCGAACCGCCACTACTACCAGTGTTTCGCGGGCGATCCGCGGATGTTCGAAGTGGCGCTGCGCGGGCGGTTCTAGGGACGAGGTCTCAGCGCTGGACCTTGACGATCTCGCCGTCGCGGCGGGCGGACAGGCTGGCCGCGGCGGCCATGGCGGTCCAGTGCTGCGCCAGGCCGATGTTGATGAACGGCTCGCGGTTGTCGCGGACTGACGAGACGAACTCGTTCACGAGATATGGGTGCGATGCGACGGGGGCCGCAACCTATTTCGCGGCGAGCAGCCGGGTCTTCTGGTTCTCGCTCAGATCCGTGGAGAGCAGCCATTCCGCCGCCGCCTGCCGATTGGACTTCAGCCAGCTCTTGGCGACCTCCGTGACGGCCGAGATGCGCCGGCTGGGGTCCGAGATGGCCATCGCGTAGGCGGCTGCGCAGTCCGGATATTGCGCGGCGCTGGAGCGGACGTACGTCCCCAGCGCGGAGTCGCGGACGTCGCCTTCCGCGATGCCCGCGGCCCAGGCGCCTGCGGCTTCCGGCTCCGCCGTGGCCCATCGCTGCACCGCCTGGTTGACCGCCTTCGACCGCACCGCGCCCGAGAACGAATCCGCCCACTCCGCCGCGGAGCGGGGATCGGCTTCCGCCCAGCGCTGAACGACGGCGACCGCCGCGCGCTCCTGCCCGGGGCCCGGCGGGAGGTCCGCTGCGAAAGAGGCGGCCAGTTCGACATCGATCTTCGCCACGTTCTGCGCCAAGGTCATCGCGTAGGCGTCGCGGAACGCCGCGTCCGTCTCCCCCTGGAACCAGTCGATGGCGCCCTGCACGTCCGTGCTCGCGAGGCTTTGGATGCCCTGGGCGACGATCGTGTTGCGCAACGCCCCTGCGTCCAGCGACTGTGCGTAGCCGATCGCGTCGAGGGGGGCATACTTCGCCAGGACGCCGCCGACGTTTTCGATCGCCTTGTTGCGCGCGACGCCCGCGGGCAGCGACTCCGCCCAGGTAAGCGCCGCCGGCACGTCCCGCTGCGCCCATTGCATGGCGATGCTCGCGACCAGGCCGTCGCGCATCTGGCCGGCGGGGATCGCCGAGACGTATTCGGCCGCCGCGACCGGGTCGGCGGTGGCGAGCTGGGTGCCGACGGCCTGGTAGGCCGCGCTTCTCGCTCCGCCGTCCGCCAGCGTGGCGATCCAGTCGAACGCCGCCTGCGGATCCGTCTGGGCCAGCGCGCCGGCGATCGCCCCCGCGGAGGAGCGCGCCGCGGCGCCGGAAGGCAGGGTCTGGTGGAGGCCGATCGCCTCCAGCGGATTCTTCCACGCCATCTGCCGGATGATCTCGGCCAGAGCGGAGTCGCGCGCCGCATCGTCCGTGAACTCCCCCAGGTACTCGAGGGCCTCGAAGGGATTCGTGCGGGCCACGGCGTTGACGATGTTGCGGGCGATCGCGTTGCGGTTGCCGCCTTCGGGGATGGCGCTGGCCAGCGCCAGCGCGGTCTGCGGATCCTGCCGCGCGATCTGCGAGCAGATGCTCAACAGGGTTCGCTGGCGGGCGAATTCGTCGTCCGACTTGCGAAGAAAGTCCGCGGCCGCGGCAAGATCGGCGCGCGCCCAGGCGCCGACCACGGCCGCCGAAAGCGCGTCTCGTTCGTTGGCGAACGGCAGGCCGCCCACCCAGTCCAGCGCGGCGAGAGGATTCTGCTTCGCCCAGGCCTCGGCGACGGCGCGCAGCGCGGCCTGGCGCTGGGCCGGGCTGGTCAGCGCCTCGGCCGCGGAGACCGCCGCCGACAGGTCTTTCGCGGCGAAGGTCCGGAAGAGGCTCGACAGCACGCTCTGGTCGCGGTCGAAGGACGGGGACCGCTCGTCCTCGAGCAAGGCCAGCGCCCGTGCGGGATCGCGCCATGCGAGCGCGGGGAGGATGTCCGCGAGGATTGCGTCCTTCTGCGCCCCCGCGGGCATGGCGGCGAGGTGCGCGGCTGCGGCTTCCAGATCGGTCTTCGCGAGGGTCTTGAGCGCCTTGCCCGTTTCCTGCGCGCGCAGACCTTCGTCGCGGAGCTTTCCCGCGAGGCGGGCGGCCGCCGCGGCGCCGCATTCGCCCATGCGGTCGAGCAAGATCGCGCCGAACGGGGCGAAGAGGTGCTTCGGAAGCCGATTCTCGGCGAATTGCAGCAGCCCCGCGATCCGGTCTTCCGGAAGCCGTGCCACGAGGTCGTGGAGATCCCGTTTCGCGTTGAAGTCGAAGACGCCTTTGCGCGCGATGTCCTCGACGAGCTTCTCGATGCGCAGCACAAGGCCGTCCGGGCTCAGCGCGTCCAGCGCGGGCGGGGACTTGGGCGGCGGGGCGGGAGTTGTGACGAGACCTTCCCGCGCAATCGGCGGCGCAGCGGCTGGCGCGTCCGAACGCCCGCGCATCGCGATCCAGACGATCCCCGCCGAGGCCGCGGCGGAGAGGAGCGGAACCCACAGACGGTTGAAGGGACTTTTCATATCGTCGCCGCTCATTCTACCATGGTCGATCCGTTTCGAGCAAGCGCCGCAGCGCCGGAAACGGTACTCGGTCAGTTTCTGGGGTTGCGCGGAGCGGGGTGGGGCGAAGCCGTCCCGGCGAGCCGCGTCGGTACTGCTGAGGCGCCCACGCCGAGGGCGCGGGCGAATGCGGCTTGCCGGGACGGCTGCGC
>CAYVJM010000193.1:0-4781 GCA_964451695.1 uncultured Lentisphaerales bacterium
GCCCGAGGACGGAGCGATCGTCGAACCGGCCGCACGGCCAGGCGAAGCCGCGGCAAACCTTCTGGAACTCGTCTTCGAGATACTTGCGGGCGTCGACGGCGCCCTTCAGGAAGCGGTCGAAGGGCATGTCGGAGCCGACCGTCTCGTGGCTCATGCAGTGCGAAGCGACTTCGAATCCGTCGTAGACTTCGTGCAGGCGGTCCCTGCCGATGCGACCGCCTTTGAATCCCTTGTGGGTCCATACCCCGCGGCAGGGTTGGGACTGCCAGCCGGGGAGAACGGTCTTCGCGAAGTCCTTGATCCACTGCGGGCAGAGGTTGAAGGTGGCCTCCGCTCCATACTTGCGGAAGATGGAGGCGAGGCGGATGTCGGTTGCGGGACCGTCGTCCCAGCACATGGCGACTTGGATCATGGAATGTTCCTCAAGACAGAATGTTGCGACTGGCGCGGGCGAGTCGGCTTTTCCGAACTGGCAACTAAGGTTATCAGAACTGAGCACGTCTGCCAACAGCAACCGCTCACCGGGAAGGAGCCTCGCCGAACGCAGAGACGCCGCCGTCTTCGGCGACGGCGACGATCCAGCCGTCCACGACAGCCGTCGGGGCGGAAACGGGACTGCCCACGAGGTACGACCAGACCTGTTCGCCGGTGTCGAAGCGCAGCATGGAGACGCGGCCATCCTGCGAGCCGATGACGACGCGGTCGTCGGCCACGACCGGCGCGCTGTCGATGCCGCCTCCGGCGCGGTGGCTCCAGACCAGCCGTCCGTCGGCGCGCGAGAGGGCGTACACCACGCCCTCCTGGCGGCTGGCGGCAAGCACGCGCGTCGCGGTCGCCGCGACCGAGGCGTAGAAGGGCGGCGCGGATTCCGGCCGGAATCGCCAGAGCACCGAGCCGCGGACGATGTCGAGCCCGAGCACTTCGCCCTGGTAGTGGCCGACATACGCTTGGTTGCCCCGCACGGCGGGGGACGCCGCCACATACGAGCCTGCGGGAACGGCGGCGCGGCCGACGCCGTTGGAGAGCGCGACGATGTGGACGCGTTCGTCGCAGCCGCCGACGAGCGCCACCCCGTCGCCGATGGCGGGGATGCCGTTGACATAGTTCGCAGTTTCGTAGGCCCAGACGCGCGCGCCCGTCGCGGCATCGAAGGCATGCAGCCGGTTGTCGTAGCTGCCCACGAGCACGAGCGCGGGCGGACCCGGCGCCCAGTTTGGGCCGCCGAGAATCTGCCCTTCGGTCGTGGCGGTCCAGCGCCGGTGGCCCGTGGCAGGGTCAAGCGCGTGGAGGCGTCCGTCAAGATCGCCGACGTAGAGGCCGCCGTCGGCCAGCAAGGGCGATGCTTCGATGCCCGCTTCAGCTTTGAAAGTCCAGATCGGAGCGCCGTCGGCGAGTCGCAGGGCCTGCACGACGCCGTCGGAGCCGGCGACGTAGACCATGCCGGTTTGGATGACGGGCGCGGCGAGGAGCTTGGAACCGGCGTTGTGGCGCCAGCGCAGCACGGGTTTCTCCGGGATGCGCGCTTGCGTCGTGCCGCTCAGCGCGCTGTCGCCGCGTGCAATCGGCCACGTGTCGCCGGTCGCCGCGAGGGGCCCGGCGCATCGCGCGGGGGTCGCGCAGAACATGCCGATGACGATGATCCACGGTTTCATCGCAGCTCGCGTCGCTAGTTTCGCACGATTTCGTAGAGGATCGTCGCGACGTCGGCGATGGCGCCGGTGTCGGCGGTGAAGGCGAGGGTCTTCGCCGTGGTCCGCGTCTCGACGACGCCGAGGCGCGTGCCATCGAGTGCGAGTCGGTAGACCTTGTAGGCGGAGGGCTTGTCGAGGGTCAGCGCGATCTCCGCGCGTCCGCGCTGGACGAGGTGGGGCAGACCGCCCCATTCGAGCAGCGTCCGCCGGGCGTGTTCGGCGTAGCGGATGTTCGTGTTTTGGACGTCGGTGAGGTGCGTGAGGAGCAACCGCGCGCTTGAGGCGCAGGGATGGTCGTCGAGTGCGCTGACCCAGACGGTCGCCGGGGCGTCGAGGATGTCGACCTCGAGGCAACCCGCCTTCATGCGTCCGTTCTCGGCGAAAGCGCCGACCGTGCGCGGCGTGTCGATGACGAACGTGCCGCGCGTGGCGTCAACGCGGATCGCGCCACCGCCGAACGGCTGGGCGTCGACGAGGCGACGCGCTTGCGCGGCGCCGTCGGGCGAATAGGCGGTCGCGGCGTCGAGGCGCCACGTCGACTCCGCAGGCGCCTGGTCGATGGCCGTCTGGACGCGTGTCTTCCAGGCGACATCGGTCCAGTCGGGCGCGATGAAAGGCATGCGCCCCGGCTGGGCGTCGGTGGCGGCGGTGCGCGGGATGACGACCGTGAGCGTCGAGTCGAGCGGGCGGGCGTCGCCGCGGAGGAAGAGACAGAGGGACGCGCGCTCGGAGGCGAGCATGAGGGGGTCGTCGCTGATGTTGAAGTAGCCGATATGCGCGGGCCTGAACATGTTCTCGCGGCTGTGGCTGTAGGCGAAGCGCCAGAGCACCGACCAGTCCTGGAGCGCGGCGATCGCGCCAGTGGCGATGCCGCCGACGCCGCGGTAGCGCCCAGGACCTGAATAGTTGTATTCTGAAATCGTGAAGGGCTTCCCAGCCAGACGCACGAAGGCGTTCGGCCGCATGCCCATCGCGGCGTTCATGAACGGGTTCTCGTTGGGGCAGCGGCTGGGCAGCGACCAGGACTTCTCGAGGAATTGCGGGTGGTCGATGTAGTAGTGCTCGTCGACGTAGTCGTAGCCGTCGCTCTGGCGCGCGACCTGGCCGCAGATTGGATTGACCCAGCCGTTGGCGTTGGTGAGCAGGGCGCGGCATTTGAGATCGTCGCGGAGGAAGGCGGTCATTTCGGCGACCATGGCCGTCTCCGTCTCGTTGAGGAACTGGAGGTACGCGGCCGCGTGCTCGCTGCCGTCGTAGATGTTTTCTGGGATCGTCTCGGGGATTTCGGAAAACCCCGAGCCGGCGGCGCGTTTGGCGGTGAGCCAGCGCTGCCAGGCTTCGGCGTACTTCGGCAGTCCGCGCTGCGCCGTGACGTAGTTGCCGAGGTTGCCTTCGTTGATGAGCGAGATCCACGCCAGGGCGGGCTCGTCCGCATAGCGGCGGCCGGTGTGGGGGTTTACATGGTCGAGGAATTCGCGGGCGAAGGCCTTCCAGTTCGCCATCGCGCCGGGATGGACGGCGCAAAGGACCTTGAACTCGTTCATCGGGATCGTGCCGTCGCGATTCTCTCCGATGCTGCGCCAGGGTATGGACCTTGACACGAACAGATCCGTGGTGACGTAGATGCCGTTGTCGATGAACGCGGCCATCAGCGCGTCGAGCTGCGCGAAGCGTTCGGCGTTGACGGCGGTCTTGTCTGGCGAACCCTCGACGAGCAGGTTGTCGTGGTGGTGGAGACGGACGGTGTTGTAGCCGATGCGGCGGAATCGCGTCGCGAGCGTCCGGGCCTCTTCTGCGGAGACGTAGTTTGCGCTGAAGCAGAGGTTGGCGCCGTAGAAGCGCTGGCGGACTCCGGGGAGCTTTTCGAACGCGAAGCCGCCGTTCTCGGCGACGACGCGTCCGTGCGCGCCGGCCGGCGCGTGCCAGGGAACGAGTTTCGAGAAGTCCAGCGCGGAGCCCGGGGCGATGTCCAGACTCTGCCGCAGCGGGATCCAGTTCGCACCCGCGACGATCGTCACGGGCGCGTCGCGGACGATGGCGAAGGGTTCGGGGCCTCGGAGGGTGAAGGCCGTGGCGAACGTCGCGCCGCGCACGAGTCGGTTGTCGCCGGGCGGGGCGATGCGCAGGGTGAACGCCTCGCCGCCCCACTTGCGGCTGTCCTGGAGCAGAATCCAGGTCGGCTCGTCGAAGGCGAGGTCGAGGGCGAAGCCGCCGCCGGCCGGTCCTTCGATGCGGAAGTGCTTCACCGTGCCGGTGAAGAGGTGGATCTTGTCGCGCTGGATGTCGCGCGGCACGGCGCCGGACTTGTCGTCGGCGGTCCATGTGCCGCCGCCGATCGCGGTGGCGGCAAGCTCGGCGGAGACGCAGCGGGCGTCGACCTCGAGGTCGGAGTCGGATTCGAAGGCGTAGGCGACCCGGACGGCGCCGCCCTCGGCGGCCTCGGCGGAGACGCTGCCTCGGAGCGATTGGCCCTCGGCGATCCGAATGTCGAACGCGCCGGCCGGACGGTCGCGCACGGGCTTTCCGGCAAACGTCTCCCGCCAGTTGAAGGCGTGGACGACGGGCCTGAAATGGACGGCGGGGCGGGTGAGGGAGATGCCGCCGTCGACTTCGACGACGCAGTCGGCCGCGGGCGCGGCGAGGGCGGTGGCGAGGGCGGCGGCGATCACGAGGGCGCTGCTGGCTTGCATGGCGAGTTCTCCGGTTACGAGGTCATCCGCCCTTGCGAGAGCGCCTCGGGTTCAGCGTTTGATCATGCCGACCTGGCGGGCGTAGCCGAACATGCCGCCTGCGGCGACGACAGGGGCGACGGCTCCGAGGGGCTTGAGCGAGAAAACCTTGCCATCGGCGAGGCGCTTGATCGTGCCGGCGTCGATGTCGAGTTCGGCGGCGTCGCCGGTCTTGAATTCCTGTGTGAGGTCGCCGGTGGATTCGACGGGGTAGACCTCGCCGGTGGCGACGCAGTTGCGGAAGAAGATGCGCGCGTAGGATCGGGCGACGACGGCCTTGCAGCCGGCGGCGCCGAGGGCGACGGGGGCGTGTTCGCGGGAGGAGCCGCAGCCGAAGTTGAACCCGGCGAAGAGGATCTGC
>CAYVJM010000193.1:4791-5010 GCA_964451695.1 uncultured Lentisphaerales bacterium
CGATCATGATCGTGTAGGGGGTGCGGCCGGTGGCTTTGTCGATGAACGGTGCGCAGGACTCCGGGAGACCCGCCATGGCGTAGGAGCCGAGCTTGACGTACTCCTCGGGGATGGTGGGGACGAGGTTGAGGTAGTGGGCCGGGATGATCTGGTCGGTGTCGATGTTGTCGCCGGCGACGTAGACTTTGGCTTGGAGCTTGTTCATGGGTGTCGGTTCCG
>CAYVJM010000194.1:0-4993 GCA_964451695.1 uncultured Lentisphaerales bacterium
CCGCATGCGCTGCGCAAGCGAAATCCGATTCACCTGTCACTTTCCTGACACACACGCGCCGCAATTCGCTTTCAAAAAACTGCGAAATGGGGTATGATTTCCAGCTTCAAAACCACGAGGAGACTGCATGGGACTCAGCATCGGCATCGTTGGCCTGCCCAACGTCGGAAAATCAACGCTTTTCAACGCGCTCACCCGCGCGCAGAACGCCGCCTCCGAGAACTATCCCTTCTGCACGATCGAGCCCAACAAAGCCACGGTGCCCGTCCCCGACGAGCGCCTCGCGCGCCTTGCCGAGATCGCCAAGCCCGAACAGATCATCCACGCCACGGTCGAGTTCGTGGACATCGCCGGACTCGTCAAGGGCGCCAGCCAGGGCGAAGGCCTCGGCAACAAGTTCCTCGCCAACATCCGGGAATGCGACGCCCTCCTCCACGTCGTGCGCTGCTTCCAGGATCCCAATGTCGTCCACGTCGAGGGCTCCGTCGACCCGCTGCGCGACATCGCCATCATCGGAAACGAACTCCTGCTCGCGGACTTGGAGAGCTTGGAGAAGCGCGTCGAACGCCTCGCCAAGATCGCCCGGTCCGACAAGGAGGTCCGCAAGGAGCTCGAAGCCGTCGAGGCCCTCCGGAAGCACCTCGAGGACGGCCGCCCCGTCCGCACCTTCCCCGGGCACGACGGCGAGGAAATCCAGCCGACGCTGCGCGACATGCGGTTCCTTACGGACAAGACGACGATCTTCGTCGCCAACGTCGGCGAGACCGATGCCGGTGCCGACAACGCCGCCGTCCAGGCCGTCCGCGACTACGCGGCGGGCCACGGCGAGACGTGCGCGCGCATCTGCGCCAAGATCGAGGAGGACATGGCTGGGCTGCCCGACGCCGAGCGCGCGGAATTCCTCGCCTCCTACGGCATCTCCGAGAGCGGCCTCGACCTGATCGTGCGCACCGGCTACGCGGCCCTCGGCCTGGCCAGCTTCCTCACCGCCGGCCCCAAGGAGGTCCGCGCCTGGACGTTCCGCCGCGGCTGGAAGGCCCCCAAGGCCGCGGGCGTCATCCACACCGATTTCGAGCGCGGCTTCATCCGCGCCCAGGTCGTCGCCTACGACGACTACGTCCGCCACGGCGGCGAGCAGGCCTGCCGCGCGCTCGGCCTCGCCCGGATGGAGGGCAAGGACTACGAAATCGCCGACGGGGACGTCGTCGAATTCCTCTTCAACGTGTAGCGACTCCGGAAACCAGGGAGACCCAGACCGTGAACGCCATTTCCATGCCCCGCCGCCCCGCCGCCGCGCTCGCACTGCTCGGGCTCCTGCTGCTCGCGGCCGCCCCGGTCGCGGCGCAGACGGCCTCCCGCCTGCCCGCCTTCGCCAAGGAGCTCGGCCAAGGCGACGAGAAGACCTACATCCTCGCCGACCGCGCCGAGTACGAACTCGACTCCGGGTGGGTCACCTTCACCGGCAACGTGGCCATCAAGTACAAGGGCCTCGAGCTGCGCTCCGAACAGATCCGCTACAACCAGAAGACCGGCGACGCGCAGGCCGCGGGCAAGGTCGTCCTCGCCGGCCGCGACGGCAGCCTCTGGCAGGGCGAGAAGCTGGACATCAACCTCAAGGAGGAGGCCGGCAAGGCCAGCAAGATCGACATCTACGCCAAGCCCTTCCGCATCCTCGCCGACCAAGGCACCCTCGCAGCCGACAAAACCTACGAAATCGACAACGCCACCCTGACCACCTGCACCAACGACACCGACGCCTTCCACTACCAGGTCAAGACGAGCCGCGTGCGCCTGCGCGCCGACCACGACGTCACCGCCTGGGGCGCCGTGCCCTATCTCTTCGGCGTTCCGTTCTTCTACTTCCCCTACTACTGGAAGGACCTCGACACCCACTACGGCTTCCGCTTCGAGCCCGGCTACCGCAGCTCCTGGGGCCCCTACCTGCTCAGCTCCTACAAGATGCCCCTCTACCGGGACAAGGCGCGCGACGCCTACTTCGACGCGAAGACGAGCGTCGACTACCGCGTCGACCGCGGCGTCGCCTACGGCGAACGCCTCTCCTGGGGCGCCGCCGAAGACGCCAAGGGCTACCTCTCCGCCTACTACGCCGACGACGACGAGCCGCCCGCCGGCATCGAGGATCCCGGCCGCTACCGCATCCGCCTCAACCACGCCTGGAACGTCGCCGACCGCGACCAGATCCTCCTCAACGCGCTCTACGTCAGCGACGACCTCTTCATGGAGAACTTCTTCCGCGACGAACATCGCGAAATGAACCAGCCGGACAACTACCTCACCTACACGCACCTCGGCGACAACTACAGCGCCGGCGTCCTCGGCCGCGTCCGCCTCAACGACTTCTACACCCAGGTCGAACGTCTCCCCGAGGCCTGGTTCAACCTCAACTCCACCGAGCTGGGCGAATCCGGCGTCTACGTCGAAAACGCCACCCGCGCCGCCTACCTCAACAAGGAGTACGACGAACGCTACGACCCCCTGCCCGAGTCCTACAACGTCTTCCGCCTCGACTCGGACACCCAGGCCTCCATGCCCCTGAAGTTCCTCGGCTTCCTCAACGTCGTTCCCCGCGCCGGCTACCGCGCCACCTACTACTCCAAGACGATCGACAGCGTCGTCGTCGCCACCACCACGGAGACCGTCTCCACCAACGAATACGGCGACGTCGAGTACTTCACCCAGACCGGCACGAGCCGCGAAAGCCACGAGGCCGAAGCCGACATCCGCTCCCTCTTCGAACTCGGCACCGAGGTCTCCTTCAAGGCCTTCGGCCTCTGGCAGGACACCCCCGGCAACATCTGGCGCCATGTCTCCGAACCCTACGCCGACTACACGTACATTCCCGAGCCCAACCTCGTCCCCGACCAGCTCTTCCAGTTCGACGAGGTCGACGAACTCGACAAGACCCACAGCGTCCGCCTCGGCCTGCGCAACCGCTGGCAGATCAAGCCGCGCGGCGGCCTCAAGACCTACGAGCGCGTCTACATCGACTGCTTCGCCGACGTCAACCTCGACCCCGAAGCGGACGAGGAAAGCGTCGAATCCTACAACCTCGACGCCCGCTACACCCCCAACACCTGGCTGCGCTTCGACCTCGAAGGCCGCTACGACGTCGCCGAGGACCAGATCGACACCGCCGCCATCCGCCTCGTCGCCTGGCACCAGATCTTCAGCTCCGACATCGAATTCCGCTATCGCGCCGACGACAGCAGCCTGCTGCTCGCCAATCTCACCTGGCACTTCAACAACGCCTGGAGCGCCAACGTCTACGAACGCTACGAATTCGAAACCTCCCAGGTCGAGGAAGTCGGTTCCTGGCTCGAACGCCGCTGGGACTGCATCGCCTGCCGCCTCTACGTCTCCGTCGAACCCGGCTACGACACCCTCGCCGACGGCTCGACCGAGGAAGACGACTACAAGGTCTCCTTCCTCTTCTGGCTCACCGACTTCACGCCCGAAAACATCCGCGAGGACGGTTCGCGCTGATTCACCTCCTTCCATCAATCCCTCAACCCCATAAGGACTACGACGACATGACCTTCCGCGCCCTGTTCACCGCCGCCCTGCCTTTCGCCATCACCGCCGCCGCAGCCGCTGCTTCCTGGGAAGACCCCGCTCCGGCCCCGGTCGGCGCCCGGCCCTCCTACACCCGGCCCCAGCCCGCCTACGCGCCCCGGGAAACCCCGCGCTACGAAGAGCCCTCCCGGCAGGACCGCAGCGAGTACCTCGTCTCCGTCGAGGGCGACGACGGCGGCTACTACGAACTCGACCTCTACTCCCAGCACCTCGACGCCGACGTGCGCAACGTCTACGCCATCGGCCTCGCCTACGTCTCCGAAACCGAGTTCGGCCCCTATGGCGCCACCGACATGGCCGAAGCCGACATCGAGTTCCGCCTCTTCCGCTTCGACGAATTCCTCTGGGGCTCGTTCGACGCCTGGGTCGACGCCCACGCCATCGGCTTCATCGAAAACCCCGACATGGGCGCCCTCCCCGACGCCGTGATCGACGCCGCCCTCGACATCGGCATGACCTGGCGCTTCGTCAATGGCTGGTCCACCGAAGTCCGCGCCGCCCCCGGCCTCTACTCCGACGTCGCCGAACCCGCCTTCTCCATTCCCCTCACGCTCAACTTCTACTACGCCGTCAACCCCGACCTCAGCATCAAGCTCGGCGGCACGGTCCGCCCCGGCTGGGACATCCCCTTCATGCCCAACGTCGGCGTCGCCTGGCAGCCCGCCGACGTCCTCCGCATCGAGGCCATGCTTCCCAAAAGCGCCGTCACCCTCTTCCCCGGCTACATCGCTTCCGTGTTCGGCACGTTCGAATGGCGTAACGTCACCTACGCCCTCGCCGACGAACCCGGCACGCCCGAAGACATGACCCTCGACGACATGCTCGTCACCGCCGGCGCCGCCCTCTGCCCCTTCGGCGATTACCGAATCGTCGGGGAATACGGCGTTTTCCTGCAGCGCGAACTCTCCGCCGACGTCGAAGAAAACGCCGCGATAGACCTCTCCAAAGAGTCGTTCATCCGCGTCATGATCAAGGGCGCCTTCTAGCGCGCCCCATCGTCGAGGTCGCGCCGTGCTTGCCTACTGCATGAACGTCCATCCCGGGGAAACCCTGGAGGAGCAGACCCGCAACCTTGAAGTCCACGCCGCCGCCGTCGCCGCGCGCTTCCGCGCGCTCCGCCCCGAGGCCGCCGCCCGCCCCTTCGGCGTCGGCCTCCGGTTCGGCGCGCCTGCCGCCGCCGCGTTCGTCGCCTCCACCGCCGCGCAGCATCGCCTTCGCGCCGCCTGCGCCGAACACGGCTTCGCCCCGTTCACGATGAACGCCTTCCCCTACGGCGCCTTCCACAACACCGCCGTCAAGGAGGAGGTCTACCGCCCCACGTGGAGCGACCCCCGCCGCGTCCAATACACCGCCGACGCCGCCCTCGCCCTCGCCCTGCTCATGCCGGAGGACGTCGCGC
>CAYVJM010000195.1:0-4916 GCA_964451695.1 uncultured Lentisphaerales bacterium
CGCGAGGGCAACGGCTTCTCCTTGAAGTACGCGCGGCGCCAATGGAGCCTGCGGGACAATCCTGCGCTGCAATTTCACTGGCTCGCGGACTTCGACGAGGCGCTGATCCGGCTCTTCGCCCGCCATCCGCGCATCCTCCACCGCCCCGTGCGGCTCATGACCCTCGACGGCGGCGCGAAGATCCTCGTCTTCAACCGCGACGGCCTCTTCTTCGCGCTCAACTTCCACTGGACGCAGTCCTACCCCGACTGGGAAATCGTCGTGCCGCCCGGCGACTACGACCTCGCGCTCAACACCGACGCCCCGGCGTTCGGCGGACAGGGGCGCATCGCGGACGGCCAGACGTACATTGCCCTCCCGAAGATCCGCGGCGACGAGCAGGTCCACGCCATCCGCGTCTACCTGCCCGCCCGAACCGCCGTCGTCCTCGTGCGCCGGAGACCCGCGACATGAGCCCGAACACGCGCAAACCGCCCGTCGCCCCGCTCGTGACGAGCACCGTGCTCGCGGGGTTTCCCTCTCCGGCCGAGCAGTACGTGGAGGAGCCTCTCGACCTCAACGAGCTGCTCGTGGCCCATCCCGCCGCGACGTTCTTCGTGCGCGCCGCCGGCGATTCGATGACTGGCGCCGGCATCCACCCCGGGGACATTCTCGTCGTGGACCGCAGCCTCGAAGCGCGGGATGGCGCCGTCGTCATCGCCTGCGTGGACGACGAGTTCACCGTCAAGTTCCTGCGCAAGGATGCCGAGGGCGTCCGCCTCGAAGCCGCCAACCGCCGCTACCGTCCCATCGTCTTCGGCGACGGCATGGAGCTGCGCGTCTTCGGCGTCGTCACCGCCGTCATTCACCGCTTCGTCGCCCCTGCGTCTTCCGGGACATGATCGGCCTCGTCGACGGCAACAACTTCTACGTCTCCTGCGAGCGCGTGTTCGATCCGTCGCTCGAAGGGCGTCCGGTGGCCGTGTTGAGCAACAACGACGGGTGCGTGATTTCGCGCTCGCGGGAATTCAAGGCGCTCGGCTTCCCGATGGGGACGCCGTATTTCCAGCTCCGGGACGAGGCGGAGCGGCTGGGCATCGTCTTCAAGTCGAGCAACTACGCGCTCTACGGGGACCTGTCGCGGCGGCTGGTCGCCGTGCTCGGGGAGTTCGCCCCGGAGGTGCGGCAGTACTCCATCGACGAGGCGTTCGTCGTCGTGAACCTGCCGCAGGGCCGGTCGTACGAAGCGCACGGCGCCGCGATGCGGGCCGCCATACTCAAGTGGATCGGCATCCCCTGCGGCGTGGGCTTCGCCCGCACGAAGACGCTCGCCAAGATCGCGAACCACATTGGCAAGAAGCGGCCGGAAGGCGTCTTCGTCATGCCGGAGCCGGCGGACGCCGTCCTGCGCGATCTGCCCGTCGGCGAGGTGTGGGGGATCGGCTCGCGCCTGGTGGAGAAGCTGGCGCGCATCGGCGTTCGCACGGCGCAGCAGCTCGCCGAGCGCGACACGCTCGACCTTCAGCGGCGCTTCAGCGTCGTGGTCGCCCGAACGGGGCTCGAGCTGCGGGGCGTTCCGGCCCTTGAAGACGAGGACCCCGAGGCGGCGCCGCAGAGCCTCGCCTGCACGCGCTCCTTCGGCCATCCCGTCACCGCGCTCGCGGATCTGGAGGAGGCCGTGGCCTGCTACGCGGCGGGCGCCGCCGAGAAGCTGCGCCGTGCGCGCGAAGTCGCCGCCGGCGCGAACGTCTTCCTCCAGCACTACCCGAACTCCGGGCCGATCCGCGCGGACGGCGGTTTCGCCGCGACGACTGTCGCCTTCCCGGAGCCGACCGACGACACTTCGGCGATGCTGCATGCGCTGCGTCCGTGCCTGCGCGGCCTCTTCGTGGAGGGGCGGCGCTACAAGAAGGCGGGCGTCGTCTTCTTCGGTCTCGAATCGAAGGCGCTGGCGCGGCAGGATCTCTTTCGCACCGCGGAGGTCGATCCGCGGCGGGATCGGCTGTACGAGGCCGTCGATGCCATCAACGACCGCTTCGGCCGTGGCAAGGTCTTTCCCCTCTCGGCGGGCATCGCCCGCCCCTGGAAGATGCGCCGTGACATGCTGACCCCGAGCTACACGACTTCCTGGGAGCACCTGCCCATCGTCCATTGACCCGGGCGGGCTCGTCTCACCGGGCGGAAATCATCGCGATCGCGCAGACCGCGGCGTAGAGCGTCATGCACAGCATGAGCGGCACGTCGCGCACGAGGGTGTGCTCCGGCCGACCGCCCTGACCGCGGCAGAACGTCAGGAACATGTAGCGGAAGATGCCAAAGGCCACGAACGGGACGGTGGCGACGAGGCGCTCCGTTCCGAACTTGCCGACCGTCGCCGGCGCCAGCGTGTAGAGCGCGTAGCAGAGGATCGTGCAGGTCGCGGCGATCGCGATCAGGTGCGCGAGGAGCGCCGGCGCGTAGTCCGCCAGCACTTTGCGGTGCGTCGCGGCGGCATCGCCCAGCGAGACCTTCTCGTCGTAGCGTTTGCAGAGGATCAGGAAGAGCGCAACCATGAACGTGCAGAGCAGCAGCCAGGAAGACGCCCGGACGCCGGCCGCGAGCGTGCCCGCGAAGACGCGCGCCACGAAGCCGATGGCGATGACGAACACGTCCACGAGGGCGACGTCCTTGAGCCAGTGCGTGTAGGCGACCTGCATCAGGAAGTAGCCGGCCAGGCAGAGGGCGAAGAGCGGCCCGAGCCACAGGGAGAGCCCCAGCGCCGCGGCGAGCAGCGCGAAGCTCTCCGCCACGGCCAGCCCGCCCCCGAGACGGCCCGACGCGATCGGGCGCAGGCGCTTCTCAGGGTGCGCGCGGTCGGCCTCGATGTCGTGGAGGTCGTTGAGAATGTAGACGGCTCCGGAGAGCGCGCAGAAGAGCGCTACGGCGAGCAGGCTGCGCAGGAGGGACTCCGCCACGCTGAAGCGCTGGAACCGGTCGGCCAGCGCGAAGAATAGCCCCGCCAGCACGAGCAGGTTCTTGACCCACTGCCCGGGCCGCGTCGCTTCGACCATCGCCTTCGCAAGACTTGCGCCGTTGTTCATGCCGTCCTCGTTTCCTAGGTCGCTCGTCGCTCGTTTGGGTTCGACAAAGCTCTCGCGACAAAGCTCGCGACAAAGTTTCCTGACTCCTGAACCCTGGCCCCTCTAGAACAGGAGTTTGAGCAACGCGAGCGCGCCCTGCTTCCAGGGCACGCGGTGCGAGACGCCCGCCTGGTTCTTGAACGCCTCCGCATGGGCGATGTACCACTCGTAGTTGCGCAGCAGTGCGGCCTGGTTCGAGTACTTCGGATTGAAGCCGAGCGCCTTCTCCGCCTTCTCGATGCTCACGAAGCTGTCCTCGCACGCCGTCTCGTAGACCCACTTGTAGAGCGGCGAGAGCTTCATCCGTTCGAGGAGACGCAGCGTCCAGATCGCGGGCGAAGCCGGGAAGCCGATGATGCGCTTGCCGAAGCCCGCGCGGTCGAGGACCACCTGGTAGTCCTCCCGCATCGTGGCGTATTCCCGCGCCCCGATGTTGAAGACGTCGTCGACCGCGGTCTTGTCGAGCGTCAGACAGGCCCAGATCGCGTCGCAGAGATCGTCGACGTCGAGGAGCTGGTAGCGGTTGTCGCCGCGTCCGATGAGCGGGAAGTTCCGGCCGTCCTGCGCCCAGTCGTAGAGGAGCGCGAAGACGCCGAGGCGTTCGGGGCCGACGAAGGACTTGGGGCGCAGGATGGGGACGCAGAGCCCCTTTTCGCGGAAGCCGGCGCAGACGGACTCCGCCTCGACCTTGGCCTCGCCATAGGGACCGACGCCCACGAGCTTGTCCGCCTCGACGAGGGGATGGTGGTCGGGGATGCCGTAGACGGCGGTGGAGGAGATCTGCACGGCGCGTTCGACGCCGAGGTCGAGGGCGGCCTGCATGACGTTGCGGGTGCCGTCGAGGTCGGTCGTGTGGATGTCTTCGGGCGAATAGAGGGGGAGGGCGGCGGCGCAGTGGACGACGCGGTCGCAGCCCGTCATGGCCTGGCGCAGGGGCTCGGGGTGGCGGATGTCCTCTCGCACGACCTGGACCCAATCCTTCTCGGGGTAGTTGAATTCGGCAATGTCGTAAGAGACGATCTGATCCACGCCGCGCGCCTTGAGCGCCCGGATGAGATTGATGCCGAGGAACCCGGCGCCGCCCGTGATGAACACCTTCATGCGAATCGCTCCTTTCAAATTGCCAGCACCCGATGGCGAGTCCGCGCGCCGCGCTCACCGAGTCGTCGTTTCCGGGGGTTATTATGCCACAGGAGGATGGGAGGGGCAAGGAGGACGTTGCCGCAGCGGGTAATCCGCATCCGTTTCGCCAGACTCGCGTGAAGCGGGGTGGGGCGACGCCGTCCCGGCGAGCCGCTCCACCGGAGTCTCGTCTTATGATAACACGCTGATGTAGCCGTAGACGAAGACGGCGATGACGATGGCGGGCAGGATGTACGTGGCGTAGACGCGCGCCCAGGCGGGGAACTTCAGCCCGCGCCCCGCGTTCGCCTCCTCGAGGAAGCGGTTCCAGCCCCATCCGCGGCGCCAGCAGCAGAAGCCCAGCATCACCAGCGATCCGATCGGCAGCAGCGTGCTGCTCACGACGAAGTCCTCGAGGTCGAGCACGTTCGTCCTCTGCCCAAGCGGCTGGAAGTCGCGCCAGACGTTGAAGCCCAGCACGCACGGGAGCGCCAGCAACGGGATCGCGACGAGGTTGACCAGCACCGCTTTGCGCCGGCTCCAGCCGCGCACGTCGATCCAGTAGCTGATGATGTTCTCGAACACCGCCACGACTGTGGATAGCGCCGCGAAATTCATGAACACGAAGAAGAGCGCGCCCCACACGCGTCCGCCCGCCATCTGGTTGAAGATCGCCGGCAGCGTGATGAAGAGCAG
>CAYVJM010000196.1:0-4908 GCA_964451695.1 uncultured Lentisphaerales bacterium
TGAGCACGTCGTGCACGACCGCGGCGATGGCGCCCAGGGAGAAGCCGAATTCGAAGCGCAGCGTGATGTAGAGGAGCATCGCGATGCCCGAGAGGACGATGGCGATCAGCGCGCTCTTCTTCATTTCGCCGCCGATCTGGGAGCCGACGGAGTCGATGTCCAGATAGGTGAAGCTCACGCCCTTGAGCGTCTCGTCCTTCGCCAGCGCCTCGGTGAGGACTTCCGAGATCTCGCGGCCGCCGATCTCGGTGAGGACGGTCTTGACCTCGAGGAAGGTCTCGTCGCCGGTCCCTTGGAACTGCGGCGAGGCGTCCGCGATGCCCGCGGCCTCGGCGGCGGCGCGGATGTCGCCGAGCGTCTTGCCCAGATCCGCGCCTTTCGGCATCTCCACGGCATAGCTGACCTTGGCGCCGCCGGTGAAGTCCACGGCGAAGATCGTCGCCGGGTTGCGGAAGCCGCGCACGGCGGTGGCGGCGACGGTGACGACGATGATCGCCAGGGCGACGCCCATGACGGGCTTGAAGAAGCGCGTGAAGTCGATGTGCACCGTGTCGCTGAGCATCCTCATCATGCCCATCGGCTTCGTGCGCGTCTCGGGGACCGTCGCCTGGAAGACCATCTTCGTCACGGCCAGGGCCGTGTACATGCTGGCCATGATGCCGGCGACAAGCGTGATGGAGAAGCCGCGGATGAGGCCGGTGCCGAAGACGAAGAGGATGATCGCAGTGATGACGGTCGTCAGGTTGCCGTCGAAGATGGCGAGGAAGGCGCGCTTGTAGCCGGCCATGATCGAGGGGAAGGCGGGACGGCCCGCGAGCTGCTCCTCGCGAGTGCGCTCGTAGATGAGCACGTTGGCGTCAACGGCCATGCCGATCGTCAGCAGAATGCCGGCGATGCCGGGGAGCGTGAGCACGGGCAGGCGCAGCATGCTGCCGCCCGAGAGCGTCACGTCGGGGACGAAGACGCTGAGGATGTTGGAGGCGAGCACGGCGCAGAGCGGCAGGAGCACGAGGTCGAGGATCAGCGCGGCCGCCGCGACGACGCCCATGTAGCGGTAGTAGAGGGCGACGAAGAGGATGACGGCCCCGAATCCCACGACGACGGCCTTCTTGGCGCCGCCGATGGCGTCCTCGCCGAGCGTCGGATTGACGAAGCGCTTGCCGATGAACTTCATCGGCGCGGGCAGGGCGCCGGCGTTGAGGACGTTGGCGAGCTGCTTCGCCTCGGCGGCCGTGAAGTCGCCGGAGATCGTGGCGTTGCCGCCGGCGATGCGGTCCTTGATCTCGGGCGCGGAGTAGATGACGCCGTCGAGCGCGACGGCGAGCTGGCGGCCCCTGCCGTTCGTCTTGTTCGAGGTGCCGTAGGGGCAGTACTTGCCGGTGATCTCTTCGAACTTGTTCGCGCCTTCCTGGTTGAAGGAGAGGGTGACGTAGTGACGGCCGGACATCATGTCCACGTCCGTGCCGGCCTTCTTGATGAAGTCGCCGGTGAGCATCGGGCGGCGGCTCACGAAGTGGGGCGCGAACGCCTCGACCTCGCCGACCTTGACGCGCTCGAGCATGAAGATGTAGCCGGGATCGGGGTTGCCGAAGGTGTGGAGGACGGCGGGCGCCGGCTCGGGGGTGTTGGGGATGCGGACGTAGTACTGGCGGTCGCCGAGGTCGGAGATCTTGTAGCCTTCGGGCGCCTTGCCCTGCTGGAAGAGCTTCTGCGCGAGTTCCGCGGAGCGGCTGCTCACGAGGCGGAAGTCGAGGAAGGCCACGCTGCGGATCATATTCTCCGCTTCGGCGCGCTTCGCCTCGGAAGCGCCGGGGATCTGGACGTAGATGCGCCCGTTCTTGCCGCGGGTGATGACCGGCTCCTCGGTGCCGAGGGTGTCGATGCGGTTGCGGATGACCTCCACCGCCGTGACGTCGGCCGAGGCCGTCGCCTCCTTGATGCGGTTCGCGATCTCCGCCTCCGTCGTGCCTTCGGGGAGCCGCCCGCGGATCGTCTCCTCCAGCGCGGCCTTGTCCAGCTCCACCGTGAAGCTGTACCCGCCTTGCAGATCGAGACCGAGCCGGATGCGGTCCTTGCCCTGGAACGGAACGACCAGGAGCACGGACGCGGAGACGAGGATCGCCAGAATGAGCCACTTCAGCCAGTTGAGGGATTGCATGGTGATTAGGTCCTGATGGGGATGCGTGATGAATGCTTCGTGATGTTCTTGCGAAAGGATGTGCGCGGACTAGCGGGCGTCGGGCTCGGCCGGCGTCTCGTCGCCTTGAAGCGCGCGCTGGACGGCCCCGCGGGCGATCTCGACGACGACGCCATCGGCGACCTCCACGCGGAAGGTCGCTCCCTTGACTTCGACGATCGTGCCGATGAGGCCGCCGGCGAAGAGGACGCGGACGCCGGCGCGCAGTTCGGAGATCTCCTTTTTGCGATCCTTCTCCTTGCGCTGGGCCGGACGGATCATGACGAAGTAGAGGATCGCGAAGATCAGGATCAGGGGCAGGAACTGCCCGAGGCCTCCGGCCATGGGCGGAGGCGGAGTGGACGTGACGGGGCCGGGGACGACGGGCTGGATCGTGGTGGCGGCGACTTCCGCCGGGGCTGCGGCCTGAACCGCCGGGGCGGCGGCTTCCACAGGGACTGCGGCTTCCGCCGGGGTGGCGGCTTCCACAGGGGCGGCGGCTTCCACAGGGACTGCGGCTTCCGCCGGGGTGGCGGTCTGGGCGAGAAGGAAGGGAGCGTAGGTTGCGTTCATGATGGGAGGGGTGGGTTGTCTGCGTCGCGGCCGTCGTGCGGCCTCAAGGGGTTTCTTCGCTGTTCAGCTCCGCGTGCGCCTTCCGCCTGAATTCGGCGAAAGATCCGTCTTCGAGCGATTGTCTCAGCTCGGCCATGAAGGCCATGTAGCGGTGGATGTTGTGAAGCGTCAGCAGCCGCACGCCGAGAATCTCGCCCGCGTTGAGGAGGTGGCGGACGTACGCCCGGGTGAAGTGCCGGCAGCAGGGGCATTCGCAGCCTTCCTCCACGGGACGGGTGTCCTGCTTGTAGCGGCCGGCCTTGACCTGCAGCGAACCTCGCCGGGTGAACGCCGACCCGTTGCGGGCATGTCGCGTGGGAATCACGCAGTCGAACATGTCCACGCCTCGGGCCACCGCCTCCACGATCTGCAACCTGTCGCCAACCCCCATCAGATAACGGGGTCTGTCTTCGGGAAGATGGACCGTGCTGTCCTCGACGCCTTTGATCAACACATCCCCAGGCTCGCCGACGCTCACGCCGCCAATGCCGTAACCGTCGAAGCCGATCTCGACAAGGCCGTGCGCGCAACGCGCCCTGAGCTCGCCGTGGACTCCCCCCTGGACGATGCCGAAGAGAAGCTGTCCGGACGCTCGGGTCTGTGAAGCGCAAAGTGCCGCCCATACTAGTGTTTTGGCTACGGATTTGCAAGCATATTCAGGGGTGGCGGGGTAGGGGATGCACTCGTCGAAGCACATCGCCACGTCCGAGCCGAGAATGCGCTGGGTCTCCATCGATTCGCGGGGCCCCAGGAAGACCCGCGAACCGTCGAGATGCGAGTTGAACTCCACCCCGTCGTCGAGGATCTTGCGCAGATGCCCCAGCGAGAAAACCTGGAACCCGCCGCTGTCCGTCAGGATCGGTCCGTCCCAGCCCATGAAGCGATGCAAGCCCCCGCAGACCGCGACGGTGTCGTTGCCCGGGCGCAGCATCAGGTGGTACGTGTTGCCGAGGATCATGCCGACCCCCAGCTCATGCAAATCCCTCGGCTCCAAGGTCTTGACCGTTCCCTGCGTGCCAACCGGCATGAAGGCCGGGGTCTGGACGACGCCATGGGCGGTCGCCAGCGCGCCCCGCCGCGCCGCGAAGCGGCCGTCCGGCAGGACGTTCTGGACTTTGGAGACCGTGAAGGGGCTGCTAGGCATGCTGCTGGCGGATGGCCTCGTACAGGGCGAGCGCGCCCGCCACGCCGGCGTTGAGCGAGGAGACCTTGCCGAACATGGGCAGCTTCACCAGGTTGTCGCACTTGCCGCGCACCGGCGAGCTGAGGCCGTGGCCTTCGCTGCCGATCACGATGCAGACCTTGCCCTTGAAGTCCACTTCCGTGTAGGGCTTCGACTCCGGCAGCGCCTCGAGCCCCGTGCTCCACGCTCCGAACTCCTTCAGCTTCTCGAGGACGCTGACGAGGTTCGGCACGCGGGCGATCTTCAGGTGCTCGGCCGCGCCCGCCGAGGCGCGCACCGCCGCGGGGGTCACGCCCACCGCGCGATCCGAGGGGATCACGACGCCCACGACGCCCGCCGTTTCGCAGGTGCGCAGCAGGGAGCCGAGGTTCTGCGGATCGACCACGTGGTCGAGGACGACGACGATGCAGTCGCCCGTGGCGGCTTCCACCGCGGCCGTGATCTCGTCGAGCTCGGCGTAGGGATACTCCTCGCAGACGGCCATCACGCCCTGGTGGTTCGCGCCGTTGAGCCAGGCGTCGAGGGTTTCGCGCGTGTGGTTCTGGACGGCGATGCCGCGGGCCTCGCAGGCGGCCTTGATCTCCAGAACCTCCTCGCTGTCCTTGATGCCGTCCGTGAAGATCATCTGCTTGACGACGCGGCGGTTGGCGCGGAGCATTTCGCGGACGGGCTGGCGGCCGAAGAGCAGCTCGCCTTCGGGGACGGCCGGCGCGGACGGGCCCTTGGGGGCCGGAGCCTCGCCTTCGGGGCGGTCGTGGTGGAAGGAGGACGGGCGCTTTTCCCAGGGCTTGCGGAAGCCATCGCCACGGTCGTTGCCGAAGCGGGGCCCGCGGTTTTCCCAGGGCTTGCGGAAGCCGCCGCCTTCGCGGGGGCCGCCGCCGTCGCGGTCGTCGCGGCGTTCCCAGGGCTTGCGGAAGCCGCCGCCTTCGCGGGGGCC
>CAYVJM010000197.1:0-4848 GCA_964451695.1 uncultured Lentisphaerales bacterium
GCCAGCCGCGCTTCACCGACGACGCGGTGCGCCTCAAGCGCATCGCGGCGATCTATGGCGAGGACGAAGGCAAGACGCTGCGCAAGTCCCACGAAAACCCGGACGTCCAGACGCTCTACAAGGAATTCCTTGGCAAGCCGCTGGGCGAGAAGTCGCACCACCTCCTCCACACCCACTACCACGCCAAGACGCGGATCGGAGCCGAGTCCGAACACGGCGGGAGCAACTGACTCACGTCCGGGATTGCGATCTGAGACTGGCCTGGATCGAGATCTCAGCCTGCGTGCGGCTGGGTCAGCAGCTTTCGGATCGTACGCTCAAGGCCGTTGGCCATCCTGAGAAAACCGAGGTCGGTTTGGTGGACGCCGTCGACGGAGCATTCCGTGAAGTCCTCGCCCAACAGGGCGCCACCGTCGAAGAAGGCGACGGCCTTGTCGCCCGCGCGGCGGAGCCGGGCCACGGTTTCGCGTTGGAATTCGCGCCGTTCCAGCCGCGCCTGGTGCTCGGCCTCGGCGAAGGCCTCGCGGGCGTAGGCGATCCGGGAGACCACGAGCAGCGGCGTCCGCGGCCATCGTTTGCGGAGGATGGCGAGAAAGGCCGGCAAGGTCTCGCGCATCTTCGCGAGTCCGCCGCAGTTGGCTTCGTAGTCCATGACGAAGAGCGCGGGCGGGGGAAGCGTCGCGATGACATGCGCGACCTCGGGCTCGCCGCGGCCGCTCCCGGAGAAGCCGAGATTGACGAATTCGCAGTCGATCCTCCGGCTGAGGATGTTCGTGTAGGCCATGCCGGGGCGCGAGGCGCACCCGCCCTGCGTAATCGACGTGCCGTAGACCACGACGGGACGGTGCCCCGCGCGCTTCGGCGCGGCAGTCGTGCGCGCGCCCTCCTCGATGCCGATGGAGACTTCGTGGACGCCCTGGTAGAGCGGAAAGTTGATGGTGACGGTGCGCATCGCCGCAGTGGGGAAGCTGCACAACGTGACCTGATACGCATCCAAGGCGCGGTTGAAGCGCGCGGTGCCCGCATACGTCTCCGAGCCCACGTCGCCGATGTAGGCGTCGAAACCGCTCTCGCCCGTGGCCGGCATGTGGTCCATCGCATGGACGCCGCGGAGTTTGACGCGCAGGCAGACGCGCTTCGAATCCGTCCGGAAGCGCGCCTGTACGCCGGCCGTGTGCCAGGCGAGATCGTCGACGGACTTCGGCAGCGGCCACGCCGGCTGAAGCGGCATGCGGCGGAAGGCGCGGTCGGCGGTCTTCCAGCCCATGCCTTCGAGGCGGATGGGCCTTTCCCAGGGCGACAGCCAGACGAGTCCGTCTTCACCGCAGGTCGCGGCGCGCATCTTCGAATCGTGGCGTTGCGCCGCGTTCGCGGCGCTGTTGCGGGGTCGCTTCATGGTCGATCTCCTGAGCGCGAGGGCTCATTTTTGTGATTCATCAGAACCAAGGCTTTCAAATGTAGCATGGCCGTGCATCCGACGTCGATGTGAAAAGGGCGACATGAAAAGCGCCGCACAAGCCGGCGCGATGTTGAAGCCGGCCCCGCGATTGGTGTATGATGGCGAAAAGGAGAACGGATAGATGCCCATTCATACTCTCGTCATCGGTTCCGGAGCGGCCGGTCTCAACGCCGCCGTCCAGTTGCGCAATCTCGGCGTCGAGGACGTCCGCATCGCCACCGAGGGGCTCAAGATGGGCGCCTCAATCAACACGGGGTCCGACAAGCAGACCTACTACAAGCTCGGACTTGCCGGCGACGAGGCCGATTCGCCGCTGGCGCTGGCGAGGACGCTTTTCTCGGGCGGCGCCGTGCATGGCGACATCGCGCTTGTCGAGGCCGCGCTCTCGGTGCGGGCGTTCTTCCACCTCGTCGAACTCGGCGTTCCGTTCCCGTGCGACGCCTACGGCCAATACGCCGGATACAAGACGGACCACGACCCGGCGCGGCGGGCCACGTCGATCGGGCCCTACACCTCCCGCGAGATGTGCCGTGCGCTCATCCGCCGCGTCCAGGCCCTTGGCATCCCTGTCGAGGAGCGCCTCGACGCCGTCGAGTTGCTTGCCGTCGCCGAAGGGGGAGGGCGGCGCGCCGCCGGGGCGATCTTCGTCACGGAAGCCGGTGAATTCACGGCCCGACTTGCCGAGAACACCATTTTCGCGACGGGCGGCCCAGGCGGTCTCTACGCGGCCAGTGTCTATCCACCGGTCCAGACTGGCGGCATCGGCCTCGCGTTGCGCGCAGGCGCCGCGGCCTGCAACCTCCCCGAATCGCAGTTCGGCATGGCCTCCGTCAACTTCCGCTGGAATGTGTCGGGCACGTACATGCAGTGCGTGCCGCGCTTCATCAGCACGGCGGCGGACGGCGTCTCCGATCCGCGCGAATTTCTCGCCGAGGCGATTCCCGACGCCGGGCGGCTTCATTCGTTGATCTTCCTGAAGGGCTACCAGTGGCCGTTCGATGCGCGCAAGGCCTCCGGCGGATCTTCGCTGCTCGACCTGCTCGTCCACGTCGAGACGGTCGGACGCGGGCGCCGCGTCTTCCTCGACTTTCGATCCGATCCCGCGAACTTCGCCTTCGCCGCGCTCTCCGACGAGGCTCGGGAGTACCTCGAGAAATCCGGCGCCACGCAGGCGACTCCGTACGAACGCCTCGTGGCCATGAACCCCGGCGCCGCGGCCCTCTACCGCGAGCACGGCACCGACCTGGCGCAGGCTCCGCTCGAAATCGCCGTCTGCGCCCAGCACAACAACGGCGGACTCGCGGCGAACGCCTGGTGGGAGTCCACGACGCTCCCCCGCCTCTTCCCCGTGGGCGAGGTGAACGGCTCCCACGGCGTGGCCCGCCCCGGCGGCTCCGCGCTCAACGCCGGCCAGGTCGGCGGGTTCCGCGCCGCGGACTTCATCGCGCACGCCCCCGCCAGACCGGTGCTCGACCGGGTCGCGGCGCAAGCCGAGGCGGACGCCGCGGCGGCGCGCTGGCGCGCTTGGGCGGAGACCGCGCGCTTGGCCTCGCGCACGTGGCGGGAGGAGCGGTGCGAACTGCAGACGCGCATGACGGCGGCCGCGGCGCAGGTGCGAGAGCCCGGCGCCGTTGCGAAGGCTCTCGCCGAGGCCAAGGCGCAGTGCCGGCGCATCGACGAGTCCGGCTGCCGCTGGGGGACCCCGCGCGAGCTGGCCGAGGCCTGCCGCAACCGCCATCTGGCGCTGGCGGCATGCGCCTACCTCTCCGCCATCGCGGAGGCGTTGCGCGCGGGCGTGGGCAGCCGCGGATCCTCCATTGCCCTCGCCGCAGATGGGCTGCCGATCGATCCCGCGCTTGGGCCCGGCTGGCGGATGACGCCGGAAAACCCGGCTTTCCGCGAGCAGATCCTCGTCACGACGCCCCAGGGCGGCGGCGATTTCGTCCACGCTTGGATTCCGCGCCGTCCCATCCCCCAAAGCGATCTCTGGTTCGAGAACGTCTGGCGCGCCCATCGCGAAGGGGGCATCTACCGGTAAAACATTTCATCGAACAATGGGGATTTTCATTGCATCGCACGGCGTCCTGTGATACGTTACAAAACAACGAGCTCAAGCCCCATGACCGCCACGCGACAACCCCGTTCAACTCCGAAGAAACGAAAACAGGAAGCGCCGTCGATATCCGATGTCGCCCGCGCGGTCGACGTGTCGCTGGGCACCGTCTCGCGCGTCATGAATGGCGAGCGCTCGGTGAACCCGGAGTTGCGCATGAAGGTGCTTCGCGCGGCGCGCAGTCTCGGTTTCGTACCACGCCTTCAGTCGCGCCGCCTCGGCGTGATCGTCGGCCGTCGCAACCCGCTCCTTCCCGTCGGCTACACGTACACGCTGACCTCCCTCATCAACGAGTTCGCCTATCGTCGCGGCATCGGGGTGGAACTCTTCGACGAGGCGAATCTGGAGTCCGCCTGCGACTGCGGCGTCAGCGCCGTGATCGGCATCGTCTTCGGCGACTCGCTGCTCGAATTGCGCGGCATCCCCAACCTCCCCGTCATCACGCTCAACCATCCCATGGCGGACAAGGGCATCCACAGCCTCTACACCGACCATCAGGAGCAGGGCATGATCGCCGCCCAGCGCCTGCTCGAAGCCGGCCACCGCAAGATCGCCTTTCTGGGAGGTCTCTCCGGTGAATGGGGCGTCGAGCAGCGCCTTTCCGGCTACCGCGCCGCCATGGCCGCGTTTGGCGTCCCCTGCAACCCGGCCTGGGTGCGCTTCTCGGACGACGGACCGGTCTACGACATTCTCCAGCGCTGGATCGGCTCCGGCGTGACCGCGCTCCTCAACTTCAGCGAAGACGTCGTCGCCGAGACGCTCCACGTCCTTTCCAACGTCCTGCACTGCCGCATCGGGGTGGACATCTCGACGATCACGCTCGAGGACGTCCCGATCTACCAGTACTTCACGCCGCCGCAAACCGTCATCCGCCAGCCTCTCGGCGAACTCGCCCGCCTCGCGGTCGAACACGCCTTGCGCCTCGGGGACAACAATCTGCCCGCCGCCGATCGCGCCCGCGTCCTCGACCTGTGCCTGTGCGCCGAGATCGTCGAACGGGATTCCGTCGGCCCGCCCCCCGCCTCTCCGGTCGGCTAAAGCCAGGCGGAAGCCGCCCGTCGTATGGGCGGTTCCCGAACAACCGCAGGTCAGTCCGCGTTCGGCCAGTCCCTATTTGAACGCCCTGGCACAGGGCGGAAGGGCTGCCAGACGTGTGGACTGCCGGAAGGGATCTGGACTGAAATTTCGGCGAAATCTGCTTCGTCCAGCGGCGGCTGGACGCGCGTCGTCCTGAACTGGTGCGGCAGGCCCGAGGCGGCGATGAGGCGCATGGACG
>CAYVJM010000198.1:0-4843 GCA_964451695.1 uncultured Lentisphaerales bacterium
GAGTTCGGGGATGGCGCTTTGGAGCAGGGCGTGGTTCTTGTCGTATTTCATGGGGATTCCTGGATTTCCGGGTCGTCCGGCCGTCGTGCACTGCCGTCGTCGGGGTGCGCGCGTCCAGATGCGGGCGGAGTATAGCACGCCACCGCCGCGCCCGCAATCGCGCAAAGCTTTCAGGGATTTCGGGGCCGTTCCCGGGGACGAGCCGTTGAATCTGCGGACTCGCCATGGAGGCGGGGGCGTGGTAGAATGGCCGGCATCGACAGACCGCTTGTTCCGTTCCCGCACGCCTGTTTCAGGCGCCCCCAATTCCACGAGGACCCCGCCCGATGAGATGGACGCTCGAGACCTTCCGCCGCCGCCGCCGCGAGGCGTTCGCCTGGCTCAACGCCACGCAGTTCTTCGGCGCGCTCAACGACAACGTCTTCAAGGCCCTCGTGCAGATGTTCATCATCGGCCTGGCGCCTGCGGCGAACGCGGTGCCTCTCGCGGCGGCGACGATGATCTTCGCCCTGCCGTTCCTGTTCTTCACCTCGTATGCGGGGTTCCTGGCCGACCGTTTCAGCAAGAAGACGGTCACCGTGGCCCTCAAGTACGCCGAACTGGGGATCATGCTCGCCGCGGTCGGGGCGTTTGCGGCGGGGTGGGAGTGGGCGCTCTACGCGCTGCTCTTCCTGATGTCCATGCAGAGCGCGCTCTTCAGCCCGACGAAGTACGGCATCGTCCCGGAGCTGGTCCGCACCCCGGAGCTGGCGCGCGCGAACAGCCTGCTCGTGGCCTGCTCGTTCCTGGCGATCATCGCGGGCTCGGCGATCGCGCCGGCCCTGGCCGAGGGCGCGGGCTGGGCGGCGGGCGGCGGCGGACGCGGCCCGGGGCTCGGGTACGCCCTGGCGCAGGGAGCCTGCGTGCTGATCGCGGCGGCCGGCATCCTGGCCTCCCACCGCGTGGCGCCGTTGCGGTCGATGCATCCGGGACTGCACCCGGATCTGCTCTTTCCGCGCAAGATGTGGCGGACTTGGACGTGGGTCCGGCGCGACCGGGATCTGGCGACGGCGATGGGCGGCACGTGGCTCTTCTCGATGCTGGCCGCGTTCCTCCAGATCAACCTCGTGCGCTACGGCATCGACCACCTCGGCCTCGACGAAAAGGCGAGCAGCTTCCTGTTCTTCTACGCCGCCGTGGGCATCGCGTCCGGCGCGTGGGGCTCCGGGCGCCTCTCGAAACGCAACATCGAATTCGGTACGATGCCCGGCGGCGCGTTTCTGCTCGCGCTGGCGACGCTGGCGCTGGGGCTGGTTTCGACCGGCCACCATCCCGTGTCCGTTCCCGCGCTCATCTACCTGGCCGGCATGGGCGCAGGCCTCTTCGTCGTGCCGCTGGACACGTTCCTGCAGCTCCGGCTGCCCGCGGAACGCCGCGGCGAGGGTCTGGCGCTCAACAGCTTCCTGAGCTGGTCGGGCATTCTGCTCTCGGGCGCGCTCATGCTGCTCTTCCACGTCCTGGGCGTCGGGGCGCAGGCGGGATTCCTGCTCATGGGTCTGCCGGCCATGGTGCTCGCGCTTGTGAGCTTCTTCGCGCTCAAGGACTTCGCCTTCCGGTTCTTCGTGACCCTGCTCCTCAAGCTGCTCTACAAGGTCCGCACGCTCGGTCTGGAGCATCTGCCGGTGGAGGGGCCGGCGCTGCTCATCGCAAACCACGCCTCCTACATGGACGCCGTGCTGCTCTGCGCCACGACGCGCCGGCGCATCCGCTTCTTCATGTCCGAGGCGATCTACCGCCGCAACCGGATCCTGCGGAAGTTCTTCGACCTCTACGGCGTGATCCCCGTCGGCGCGGAGTCCTCCCCGCGGCAGGTGGCGATCTCGCTGCGCGCGGCGCGCGCGGCGTTGGACGCCGGGTACATGGTGTGCGTCTTCGCGGAGGGCGGGATTACGCGCACGGGCACGATCCGCGCCTTCAAGCGCGGCTTCGAGCGCGTGCTACGCGGTTCGACCCACCCGATTGTCCCCGTCTACATGGGCGGTTCCTGGGGCACGACTTACCACTACTACCGCGGCCGCCTCGTGAAACGGTGGTTCCGCATCGCGCTGCGCCGCTACCAGGTGACCGTCGTCTTCGGTCGCCGGCTGCCTGCCGGGACGGACGCCTACCGCGTCCGCCAGGCTGTCATGGAGCTGTCGTGCGACTACTTCAACGCGCGCAAGGCCGAGCACGCCTCTCTGGGCCGGACGTGCGTCGCGCGGCTGCGCCGCGTCTGGGGGGCGCCGCTGGCCAACGACACGACGGGCATGAAGGTGACCGGCGGCAAGGCCCTGATCGCGTCCCTCGCGCTCGCCCGCGCGATCGCGCCCCGCGTGAAGGACGACGCGCACATCGGCATCCTCCTGCCCGCCTGCTGCGCGGGGCTCATCTGCAACCTCGCCACCGCTCTGCTCGGGCGCGCCGCCGTGAACTTGAACTTCACCGCCGGCCCCAAGGCGTTCCGCTCCTCGATCGACCAGTGCCGCCTCTCCACGGTGCTGACGAGCCGCGCCGTCATGGAGCGCTTCCCGGGCCTCGACGTCCCCGAGGACCGGCGCGTCTACATCGAGGACATCCTGCGCAACTTGAGTCTCGGAACCAAGCTCAAGTGCCTGTTTCTGGCCAAGTTCGCCCCCTTCGAGAGTTTCTGCGCCACGCGCCCGACGAACGCGGACACGCCGGCGCTCGTGCTTTTCTCCTCGGGATCGACGGGCGAGCCCAAAGGCGTCATGCTCAGCCAGCACAACGTGCTCGCCATGATCGAGAGCCTCCTGATGATGCTGCCGACTTCGCCGGAGGACCGCATCTGCGGAACGCTGCCGCTCTTCCACTCCTTCGGGATCATGGGAACGGTCTGGTACCCCGTGCTGGGGCGCATGAAGGTTTCGTACCACACGAGCCCGCTCGAAGCCCAGGCCGTCATCGACGTCGTGCGCACGAACCGCTGCACGATGCTCTTCGGAACGCCGACCTTCCTTGCGCTCTACCTGCGCAAGGCGACGAAGGAAGATTTCCAGTCGCTCCGCTTCATTCTCGCGGGAGCCGAGAAGCTCAAGGAGTCGTTGGCCAAGGCCTACCAGGAGAAGTTCGGCATCCGCCCGTACGAGGCGTATGGCGCAACGGAGCTCGCTCCGGGCATCGCGGTGAGCGTGCCCCACGGCACGGGCGGCGGCATCGTCCACGAAGGCTGGCGCACCGGACGCGTCGGTCTCCCGGTGCCGGGGATCGCCATGAAGATCGTCGATCCCGACACGGTGCGCGAACTCGGCCCCGGCCAGGCCGGCGTGGTCTATCTCAAGGGGCCGAACCTCATGCTCGGCTATCTGGGCCGCCAGGATCTCACCGACGAGGCGGTGAAGGACGGCTGGTATTGCACGGGGGACATCGGGCTCGTGGACGAGGACGGCTTCGTCGGCCTCACGGACCGGCTCTCGCGCTTCAGCAAGCTCGGGGGCGAGATGGTGCCGCACGTCGCGGTCGAGGAGGCGTTGTTGAGCGCGGCGGGTCTCTCGGGGCCGGTGCTGGCGGTGGCAGGCGTGCCGGACGAGCGCAAGGGAGAGAAGCTCGTCGTGCTTTGCACCGAGGACTGCGGCGACCTCCAGCAGCTCTGGGAGAAGCTGGAGAAGACCGATCTGCCCAACCTCTGGCGCCCGGCCCGCGCCGACTACCACCGCGTCGAGACGATCCCCGTGCTCGGCACCGGCAAGCTCGACCTCTCCGCCATCAAGAAGCTGGCTTTCGAACTCGCCCATCCCGCCCGCTGAGGCGCCGCCGCTTTTGCTGGACTCGGGTCGGGGCGGCGTGTAGACTCCGCCACCGACATCAGCCCCCGGAGGAGACCATGGGAAGACTTGAAGACCAGATCGCCGAACTCAAGCGCAAACGCAACGCCGTCATCCTCGCCCACAACTATGTCGAGGGCGAGGTCCAGGATGTCGCGGACTTCGTCGGCGACTCCTTGGAGCTGAGCATCAAAGCGCGGGACGCCGGGGCTCCGGTCATCGTCTTTTGCGGCGTCTCCTTCATGGCTGAGACGGCCAAGATCCTTTCGCCGGCTTCGACCGTCCTCCATCCCGTCCCCTCCGCCGGCTGTCCGATGGCGGACATGGCGCCTGTCGCGGCGGTTCGCCGGTACAAGGCCGATCACCCCGGCACGATTCTCGTCGCCTACGTGAATTCGACGGCGGCCGTGAAGGCCGAGGTGGACATCTGCTGCACATCCGGCAACGCGGAGCGCATCGTCTCCGCCATCCCCGCCGACCAGCCGATCCTGTTTCTCCCCGATCAGAACCTGGGGGCGAACATCGCCCGCAAGCTCGGCCGCAAGCTCGAACTCTGGCCGGGCTTCTGCCCGACGCACAATCGCATCATGCCCGAGGCCGCGCGGAAAATCCGCGAGGCGCATCCCGACGCCGTGATGCTCGTCCACCCCGAATGCACGCCGGCCGTGGTCGACGTGGCCGACGAGGCGCTGAGCACGGGCGGGATGCTCAAGTACGTGCGCGCGTCGTCCGCGCGCCAGTTCATCATCGGCACGGAGTGCGGCATCCTGCACCGGATGCGCAAGGAGAATCCGGGCAAGGAGCTGATCCCACTCGTGCCGCTCCCGACGTGTCCGAACATGAAGAAGCTCACGCTCGAAAGCATCGTCGACGCGCTCGAGTCGATGCAGTTCGTGGTCGAGCTGGAGCCCGCGCTGATGGATCGGGCCCGCCAGCCCATCGAGCGGATGCTCGCCGGCTGACCGTCTCGCTCGGTTTTGTGGATTCTCGTGCCCTTTTGGATCCAAATTAACTGGGTGGCTGATTGACGCAAGCGGCGTGCT
>CAYVJM010000199.1:0-4823 GCA_964451695.1 uncultured Lentisphaerales bacterium
GACAAGGGATTGGCTCACTCCAAACCCATTCGACGCGGCTCGCCGGGACGGCTTCTCCCCACCCCGCTCCGCGACACCCCGGCGACTGACCGATTACCTTCTCCGCCAAGTTGGCGCTTGCGGGCGAAAGCCCCATCCAGTAGAATGGCGGCATTTGGCAATGATCAAGCTCCATCCATGATCCAGCGACCCGACACGCTCGAAGCCATTTTACGGGCCATCCAAGGCAGGCGCATCCTCGTCATCGGCGATGCGATGCTTGACGACTACATTTGGGGAGACGCCTCGCGAATCTCCCCGGAGGCGCCCGTGCCCGTTGTCAAGGTCTCCCACGAGACGTTCACGGCGGGCGGCGCCGCCAACGTGGCCCTGAACATCGCCGCCCTGGGCGGACGCGCGACGCTTTTCGGCTGGATCGGGGACGATCCCAGCGGACGCCGCCTCGCCGAAGTCGTCGAAGCCGGGGGCGTTCGCATCCTGCCCGGCGCCATCGACGACCGCCACGCGACCATCGTCAAGACGCGCATCGTCTGCCGCCGCCAGCAGCTCTGCCGCCTCGACCGCGAAGAGTCCCCGGACCGCTTCGCCCTCGACGCCGCCACCGTCCGCGACCTCCTCGCCCCCGCGTTGCGGGAGGCGGACGCCGCGATCCTCTCCGACTACGGCAAGGGCCTCGTCACCACCGCCTCCATCCGCGCCATCCAGGAGGCCGCGCCCCCCGGGCTTTTCATCGCCCTCGACCCCAAGCCGCGCGCCGGCATCGCCTACGCCGGGCTCTCGGTGATGACACCCAACCGCGCCGAAGCGCTCCGCCTCGCCGGCCTTGACGAGGAGCCGGGGCCCTTCCCGTCCGAGACCGTCTTCGCCCGGATCCGCGAGACGTTCCGCCCCGAACACCTTGTCGTCACCATGGGCGCCGACGGCATGCTCATCGGCGAGAACGGCCGCCCTGTCGAGCAGATCCCCACCGTCGCGCGCGAAGTCTTCGACGTCTCCGGCGCCGGGGACACCGTCATCGCCGCCCTGACCCTCGCCGCCGCCGCGGGCGTGCCGCTCGGCGACGCCGCCAAGTTCGCCAATCTCGCCGCCGGCTTCGTCGTCGGCAAGCTCGGCACCGCCACCGCCACGCCCGAGGACATCCGCCGCTACGCCGCGGAGGCCGGGGCATGAAGCCCGCCGCCCTTTTCCTCGATCGCGATGACACGATCGTGCGCGATCTGGGCTATATCGGGCGTCCCGAGCAAATCGCGCTGCTGCCCGGCGCCGCCGACGCCCTCCGCCGGGCCGCGACCGCCTTCCGCCTCTACCTCGTGACCAACCAGAGCGGCATCGGGCGCGGCTACTACACGCTGGCCGACGCCGAGGCCTGCAACCGTCGCGTCGTCGAGCTGCTCGGACTTCCGCCGCCCGGATTCCACGGCGTCTGCATCGCCCCCGAACGCCCCGACCAGCCCTCCCGCTACCGCAAGCCCTCGCCCGCCTACGTCCTCGAGCGCATCGCCGAGGACGGCCTCGACCCCGCCCGCTGCCACGTCATCGGCGACAAGCGCTCCGATCTCGAATGCGGCCTCGCCGCCGGCGTCGGCGCCGTCCTCGTCGGGCGCGCAGGCGGCGACTACCGCCCCGACGCGCTCGCCTGCGCGCGCGCCAACGGCGTCCCCTGCTTCCCCGGCCTGCCCGAGGCCGTCGAGCATCTCCTGCGCGCCCCGGTCGTCCACCTCGGCCCCAGCCGGATTCCGCATGAATAAATCCCGCCGCGGCCACGTCTAACCCATGTCCACGAATTCAGACGAGACTCTGCTTCTGGAGAAGGCGCGGCAAGGTGACTTCCAGGCGTTCGCCGACCTCACCGAGCCCTATCGCGGAAGCGCCTGCGAGTTTCTGGCCAAGCTCGCGGGCGAGGACGCCGCCGAGGACGTCTTCATGACGGCCGTGCTCAACGCCTGGAAGGCCCTCGGCACCTTCAACGGCAAATCCTCCTACCGAACCTGGCTCTTCAGCATCGCCCGCTACGCCGCCCTCGACCACCTCCGCAAAGTCAAATCCCGCAACGAAGTCTCGGCGGACGACGAGGAATCCGGCCCCTCCCTCGCCTCGATCGGCGACGAACACGCCCCTGGCCCCGCCGAAGGGATGGAGCGCGAAGAACGCAGCCGGATCCTCGAAGCCGGCCTCCAGCAACTCCCCGAACACCACCGAACCCCGCTCATCCTCTACTACTACCAGAACTTCCAATACGCCGAAATCGCCGCGACCCTCGGCATCTCCATCGGAACCGTGATGTCGCGCCTCCACCACGCCAAGGCGAAACTCGGCAAAATCCTCGAATCCCGCCAACAGGACCTTTTGTGACATGAACGACGACGCCCTCCAATCCCTGCTTCAGCGAGCCTCCGCGCCCGCCCCCGCGCTCCGCCCGGCGGATGCGTTCTGGGGTGAGGCCGCGCGCCGCGCCGCCGCCGTGCGCCGGGCGCCCGCCTTCCTCCGCCGCTTCGGCCTCCCCGTCCGGCTCGTCCTGCGCCCGCGCACCCCCGCCTTCGCCGCCGCCCTCGCCGCCACCGCCGCGGCCGCGGCCATCATCGTTGCCGCTGTCGGGCCCGCGACCCCCGCGCCCGCTCTTCAGGATTTCCAGCTCGGCACCGAACTTCGCAACCACGGCGCGGTGCTCATCACCGACTCCGACACCGCCGCCACCATCCTGTGGGTCATCACGGAGGAGACATGAAGACCCTTGCCGCCACTTTCGCCGCCGTCCTCCTGCTGGTCGCCTCCGCCGCCGGCGCCGCCCAGCAGATGCTCGACGTGCGCCTCGTGAAGCTCACCAGCCGCGGCTCCGTCTCCCCCGGTCTCGAGAACGTCGCCGCGATCATCCAGCGCAACCTCCCGTACGCCGGCTGCACGCTCGTCGACCAAAAGGGCTGCCTCATGCCCGCCAATGCGACGCTCGCCTTCAAAGGCGGCTACCAGGTCATCTTCAAAACGCTCGACGGCAACCTCGGCGTCACCATCATGAAAGGCCGCAAGCTGCTCCTTTCCACTGCGGCGACGCTCCCGGACAACACCCCCGTCATCCTCGGCGGATTCGACGGCGGATCCAGCTCGAAACACGTTTTTGTGCTTCTGAAAAGCCCGTGACAGGAGGGCGCTTATGCCCGGCGCATCCGCCGCAGGAAGAGCGCACCACCCATCGAGGCGTAGACGAGCGTGAGCGCCATGTAGAGCAGCGCCATCGCCGGCGCGGCCGTCGCCGGATCGCGCAGGCCGGCCGCGGAGAAGAACATGATGTAGCCGGCGTCGCGGAAACCCATGCCGTTGATCGTGCTCGGCACCGATTCCAGCAAACATACGAGCGGCACAAAGACGCAGTAGCTGAAGAACGGAATCCCGAGTCGCAGCGACCCGCCGACGCAGTACACCGCCACGACGACCAGAAACTGGAAGAGCAGCGAAATCCCGAGGCACTTCACCAGCACGGCGGGATCCTTCCCGTACTGCCGAACGGACTCAAGAAAGCGCGCGAGGACGTCTTCGACCTTCGCGCGCAACTTCCCGGGCAGCCACCGGGCGACCGCCCGCAGCGCGCCCTGTTGCCAGACGAGCGCGGCCACCGCGAGGAAGCCGAGGAAGACGATGAGCGGGATCGCCAGCTTCCAGCGGTGCTCGGGCGGAACCGTGCGCAGACCCGCCAGCGGAAAGGCGAAGCCCAGGAGCGACATCGCGATGAACCCCGTCAGCCGGTCCGCGAAGACCGAGGCCACCGTGTTCACCGGCTTGCCGCTCTTCTTTGCGATGTCCGCGATGCGGTAGACGTCCCCGCCAATGTTCGACGGCATGAAGAAGTTGAAGAACGAGGCGATCCAGTGGCTCGCGAAGAGCTTCGAAGTCGGGATGTCGAGGCCGTCCGCGCGGAGCAGGAGCCCCCAGCGCGACGAGCTCAGCCACATGTTCACGCCGCAGATCGCGAAGAAGCCCGCCAACGGCCAGGGCCGCGCGCCGCGCAGGATCGCGGCGAAGCCCGCCCAGTCCACCTTGCGGTAGAGCAGCGCCAGGATCAGCGCCGTGAACGCGAGCTTGAGGACGTTCTTCTGCCAGGGCTTCATGCGCGCGGCCCTAGGCGGGGAGGTCGGACTCCGCCACGTCCTCGAACATCGGCAGTGCCGCATCCTTGTCGGAGACCACGGGGGTCTTGACCGCCCAGCCGATCCCGAGGCGCTTCGACGCCCAGTTCAGGCCATATTCGTCGCCAGGATGGTAGTAGTCGCTGCACTGGTACACGACGGAGGCGGCCTCGCCCAGCACGCAGAACCCGTGCGCGAAGCCCTCCGGCACGAAGATCTCCTCGCCGCCTTCCGCCGACAGCTCCACGCCGATCCACCGTCCGAACGCGGGCGAACCGCGCCGGCAGTCCACGACGACATCGTAGATCCGACCGAAGGCCACCGAAACGAGCTTCGCCTGCGGGAACTTGAGCTGGTAGTGGAGACCGCGCAGGACGCCGGCGCGGGAGAAGGACATGTTGATCTGGACGAACTCCCGGTCGATCCCGTTCGCGGCGTACAAGTCGCGCCGGCTGATCTCCTTGAAGAAGCCCCGGGAGTCCGGGAACACGCGGGGCCGCACGACGACGACGCCGGGCAGCGGGCAGGTCTCGAAGCCCATCTACTTGCCCTCCCCCGCCATCTGCAGCAAATAGCGTCCGTAGTCGTTCTTGCTCATCGTGCGGCCGATCTCCTCGAGCTTCGCGCACGTGATGAAGCCGCTGCGGTACGCGATCTCCTCGAGGCAGGCGATCTTCAGCCCCTGCCGGTTCTGGATCGTCTCGA
>CAYVJM010000200.1:0-4818 GCA_964451695.1 uncultured Lentisphaerales bacterium
TCGCCGCCAACCGGATCGCCGGCCGCAACGGCATCGGCCTGAGCCACGCGCTCGAAAACCGCATCATCGGCACGAAGAGCCGCGGCGTCTACGAGGCGCCGGGCATGACGTTGCTCGGGCAGGCGCTGCGCTACGTGTACCAGGCGATCCTCGACAAGCGCGCCACGACGATGTTCGGCGAGCTGTCGCACTTCGTCGGCGTGCAGATCTACGAGGGCCGCTACTACGACCTCGCCACCGAGGCCGCCTTCGCGGCGATCGAGACGTACGCGAAGCACGCCACGGGCACGGTGAAGTTGGGGCTCTACAAGGGCAACATCCTCTTCGAGTCGCTCGCGGGCGTCAAGGCTTCGCTCTATTTCGAGGCGGACGCTTCGATGGAGGCGAGCGACGGGCTCAACCCGGTCAGTTCGCAGGGGTTCGCCGAGATTCAGAGCGTCGAGGCGCGTTCGATGGCCAAGGCCGGCCAGGTGAAGGCCTAGGCGGAGGTTTCCCCATGGCAAACGAAAACGAGAAAGTCGAAGTCCGCGCCGAGGCCGCAGCAGAGCCCGCACAGGCGATCCAGGTTCCCCAGAGCATCCGCAACCTCCACAGCAAGGCCCTGGCCGCATTGGAGCGCAACAACACGGACATCGCGATCGACATCTTCCTGCGCTGCGTCGAGCAGTGCCCCTCCTTCTCCGCGGCCCGCCGCAACCTGCGCCTCACGCAGATCGCCCGGTTCAAGGCGGCGAACAAGCAGAACTCCTTCGCGCACCGCCTCTCATCGCTGACCGGCGCGTTGCAGACGATGAAGGTCAAGGGGCTTGAAAAGGCCGGCAAGCTCGAGGAGGCCCTCGTCGAATCCGAGAAGCTGATGCTCATCGATCCGCTCAATCTCGCCTTCGTCAAGCTCCTCGCCCAGGTCGCCATCAAGGCCGGCCACGCCGAAGACGGACTGATGACCGCCGAGATCGTCCGCGAGCACCTGCCCCCCGGCAACCTGCCCGTCGTCGAACTCCTCGGCCGCCTCTACTTCGACGTCAAGAACTATCGCAAGGCCCGCGAGTTCCTCGAGCGCGTCCACCGCGCCCGTCCCCAGGACGCGGCGATCGCCTCGATGCTCAAGAACAGCGAGGCGCTGGGCACCCTCGACTCCGGTTGGGACGCCGCCGAGAAGGGCGGAAACTTCCGCGACGCCCTCGCCAACAAGACGGAGGCCGTCAAGCTGGAACAGGAAAGCAAGATGGTCAAGACGGCGGACGACGCCGACTCGCTCATCGCCGAGGCGGTCAAGAAGCTCGAAGCCGAGCCGAAGAACGTCAACTACTACCTGAACCTCGTCAGCCTCTACGCCCAGCAGAAGCGCTTCGACGAGGCCTTGCAGACCGTCGAGAAGGCGCGCAGCCTGGTGGGCGCCGACGCCGAACTGGACCGTCGCTTCTCCACCATCACGATCGCGAAGTTCGACGCGGAAATCGCCTCGTTGCGCGAAGCCGGCGACGCGGAGGCCGCCACGGCTCGGGAAACCGCGCGCAACCAGTATGTCTTCGACGACATCGCCGAACGCGTTCAGCGCTACCCCAACGACCAGCACCTGCGCTACGAACTGGGCCTCCAGTACTTCAAGTACGACTACCTCGACGAGGCCATTCAGCAGTTCCAGATCGCGCAGAAGAACCCCAAGGACCGTACGTCCGCGCTCTACCACCTGGCGCTCTGCTTCCGCAAGAAGGGGCTCCTCGACATGGCCGTCTCCCAACTCGAGCAGGCGCTTGAGTTCATCCCCGGCATGACTAACGAGAAGCTCGAGATCCTCTACCTCCTCGGCGAAATCTCCCTCGAGGAGAACAAGCTCGACGAGGCGGCGAAGTACTTCAAGGAAGTCTACAAGGTCGACGTCACGTACCGCGACATCGGCAAACACATCGAAAACATCTACGCTGCGCAGAAAAAAGCCGCGAACGGGTGATCGCATGAAAAACCTCCTCCGTCCCGCCTTGGCCGCCCTGGCTGCGCTCGCCCTCGCCGGGTGCATCACGTACGACGAGAGCGGCCGCGCCATGCTCGGCGTCCCGAACCGCCAGTCACCCCCCCGCCAGACCTCTCCCCGCCAGGTCGAGGAAACGCGCCGCGAGGCGCGCCTCGTCGACCTCGACGGCGCCGTCCGGCGCCTCGAGACCGAGTTCGACGGCATGGGCGCCTCGATCAACACCGTGTCCCAGAAGGCGGAGGCGGCGGAGCGGCAGGCGTCCTCGCAAAGCGCCGACCTCGCCGCGCTCAAGGCTGAGATCGCCGCCCTGCGGCGCGACCTGGACGAGCAGCGCGCCGCGCTCGCGGCCATCCCCGCCTCCTTCGGCAAGCTCCTCGAGGAGAACAACCGCGCCCTCGCCGCGGATGTGGACGCGCGCGTCAAGGCCGCCTCCGCCGCAGCCGCCCAGGCCGCCGCGTCCGCCCGCCGGACCTCCGGGTCCTCCGGGTCCTCCGGCTCGTCTCGCGCGTCGAGTTCCGGCAAGTTCTACGAACACGAGGTCGCGCCGGGCCAGAGTCTCTCCGTGATCGCCCGCGAATATGGCGTCTCCATGCAGGAGATCATGGACGAAAACGGTCTCAAGGACGCCTCGCTCATCCGGGTCGGGCAGAAGCTGCTGATCCCGGTGAAATGACCTCCTCCATGCGGCGCTCGGCGCCCGGATCTGCAAACTGCGAACGGATACAGGACAGACAAGGATGAATCTTCCCTTCAAGACGGATCTCTCGGGCAAGGTGGCGGTGGTGACGGGCGGCGGTGGCATCCTGTGCGGTTGCATGGCGAAGGCGCTCGCGGCCTGCGGCGCCCATGTCGCGGTGATCAGCCTGCATCAGGAATCCGCGGAAAGAACTGCGGCGGCGATCGTCGCGGACGGCGGTATTGCGAAGGCCTTTGCCTGCAATGTCCTCGACCGCCCCGGTCTCGAGACCGTGGAGCGGTCGGTGCGCGAGGCGTTCGGCCCGGTCGACATCCTCGTCAACGGCGCCGGCGGCAACAACCCCCTGGGCACGACGTCGAAGGAGTACCTCTTTCCCTCGGACCTCCAGGATCCGCAGCCCGGCGTCAAAACGTTCTTCGATCTCGATCCGCAAGGCGTCCAGTCCGTCTTGGGCCTGAACTTCATCGGCACGCTTCTGCCTTCCCAGGTGTTCGGCCGCGCGATGGTGAGCCGCGGTGGAGGATCCATCGTCAACATCTCCTCGATGAACGCCTTCACGCCGCTCACGAAGATCCCCGCCTACAGCGCCGCCAAGGCCGCGGTGAGCAACTTCACCCAGTGGCTCGCCGTCCACATGTCCAAGGTCGGTGTGCGCGTCAACGCGATCGCCCCCGGCTTCTTTCTCACCGAGCAGAACCGCGGCCTGCTGACGCATCCCGACGGCTCCCGGACCCCGCGCGGCGACACGATTCTGGCGCACACGCCGATGGGGCGCTTTGGCAATCCCGAGGATCTGCTCGGCGCGCTGCTCTGGCTCGTCAACGACGCCGGCGCGGGCTTCGTCACCGGCACGGTCATTCCCGTCGACGGGGGCTTCAGCTCGTTCTCGGGCGTTTGATCGCTGCCGATCCGCGACGCTTCACCTTCATTCACAGGAAATCCGCCATGCTAGACATCAAGCGCATCCGCGAAAAGACCGAGGAGGTCCGCCAGGGCCTTCGTGACCGCGACGCCGACCCGGCGCTCGTGGACAAGGTGCTCGAATTCGACGCTCGCCGCCGCGAGCTCCTCACGGTCTCCGAAGAGCTCAAGGGGCGCCGCAACACGGTCTCCAAGCAGATCGGCCAGCTCCGCAAGGCCGGGGAGGACACCACGGAGATCCAGGCGTCGATGCGCAAGCTCGGCGACGACATCGCGGCGCTCGACGCCCAGCTTGCCGAGGTCGAGTGCAACCAGAACACCCTGTTGCTGAGCCTGCCGAACCTCCCGGCGCCCGGCGTCGTGCCCGGCGGCAAGGAGATGAACGCCGTCGTCTCCGTGTATGGCGAGAAACCCGCCTTCGCGGGCTTCCCGCCGAAGAGCCACGTCGACCTCTGCACCGCCCTCGGCCTCATCGACTACGAGCGCGGCGTGAAGATGGGCGGCAACGGCTTCTGGCTCTACCAGGGCGATGGCGCGCGCCTTGAATGGGCGCTGCTCAACTACTTTGTCGAGGAGCATCTCAAGGACGGCTATACCTTCATGCTGCCGCCCCATCTGCTCAACTACGAGTGCGGCATGGCCGCAGGGCAGTTCCCCAAGTTCGAAGAGGACGTCTATCGCCTCACGGAAGAGGGATTCCACTTTCTGCTTCCGACGGCCGAGACGGCCCTCGTGAACCTTCACCGCGGCGAGATCCTCGACGAGGCGATGCTGCCCCGCCGCCTCTTCGCCTACACGCCGTGCTACCGCCGCGAAGCGGGCGCGTACCGCGCCAGCGAGCGCGGCATGATCCGCGGCCACCAGTTCAACAAGATCGAGATGTTCGCCTACACCCGCCCCGAAGATAGCGAGGCGATGCTTCAGGAGCTGATCCGCAAGGCGTGCAAGCTCGTCGAAGGGCTTGGACTCCACTATCGCCTCAGCAAGCTCGCCGCCGGCGACTGTTCAGCCTCCATGGCCACGACGTACGACATCGAGCTGTGGCTGCCGAGCATGAACGAGTACAAGGAATGCTCGTCCGTCTCCAACGCCATGGACTATCAGGCCCGCCGCGGCAACATTCGCTTCCGTCGCGCCGAGACGCAGAAGCTCGAATATGTCCATACCCTGAATGGCTCCGGGCTGGCGACCAGCCGCCTGATGCCGGCCATCGTGGAGCAGTTCCAGC
>CAYVJM010000201.1:0-4144 GCA_964451695.1 uncultured Lentisphaerales bacterium
GCATGAAGCCGCGGATGGCGCGGTTGCCGCGTTCGAGCTGGCCGAGGATGTCGTCCAGCACAACGCCCTGGCGCTCGGGCTTCTTGCCGGAGTTGGCGTGGCTGCAGTCCACGACGATCGCCTGAGGCAGACGTCGGGCTTCGAGCTTCGCCGCGCAGTCGCGCAACGTGGACGCGTCGTAGTTGGGCGTCTTGCCGCCGCGCAGAACGAGGTGCGGATGCGGGTTGCCGGTGGTGCCGAAGACGGCGGGGAGGCCGTCCGCCGTGACGCCGAGGAAATGGTGGGGCCCAAGCGCGGCCTGCATGGCGTTGAGCGCGGTGTCGATGGAGCCGTCGGTGCCGTTCTTGAAACCGACGGGCATGGAGGAGCCGCTGGCCAGTTCGCGGTGCGTCTGCGCCTCGGCGGTGCGCGCGCCGATCGCGGCCCACGCGACGAGATCGCCGAGGTACTGCGGGATGAGCGTGTCGAGCAGCTCCGTCCCGGCGGGCAGGCCGATCTCGGCGATGCGCAGCAGGAATCGGCGGGCCATGCGCAGGCCTTCCTCGATGCGAAAGGTGTCGTTCATGTAGGGGTCGTTGACTAGGCCCTTCCAACCGAGCACGGAGCGCGGCTTTTCGAAGTAGACGCGCATCACGACGACGATCTGGTCCGCGATGTCGTCGGCGAGGGCCTTGAGCTTCATCGCGTATTCCTCCGCGGCCTCGAGGTTGTGGATCGAGCAGGGGCCGACGATGGCGAGCAGGCGCGGATCTTCGTGGTCGAGGATGCGTTCGATCGTCTCGCGGCCCTTGAGCACGGTTTGCATCGTACGGGCCGTCTGCGGCAGCGCGGCGTGGATCTCGCGCGGCGTCGCGAGCGGTTCGATGGTATCGACGTGGATGTTTTCGAGCATGGACATGGCGGAAGTTCCGGTGAGGTGGCAGGGACGAATCATCGCCCGCCCCAGAAAGACGAGGGTGTGAAAGGCAGCCCGTCCGCGGCCGCAGCGAGGCGTTCGAGCGCGGCGGGATCTTTGGCGCCCGGCGCGGTTTCGACGCCGGAGCTGATGTCGCAGGCGACCGCATGCGATTGATCAATGGCCTCGCGGAGGTTATCCGGGGAGAGACCGCCCGCGATGCCGACGGAACCGCCGACCTGGCGCGCCGCCGCCCAATTCCAGACTGCGCCGTTGCCGCCGGGCAGCGGGCCGCGGCCGCATTCGAGCAGGATGGAGGTGTTGAGAGGCAGGGTACCGATCATCTCGCGGGCCTCGGCCGCCGAACGTGCGACCTTGACAACGTGGTAACCGCTCGCCTGGAGCCGGATCACGGTGGATTCCGGTTCTCGGCCGTGGAGCTGGATCGTCGTGAGACCGACGGTCTTGGCGGTGGCGAGGATCATGTCGAGGGGTTCATCAACGAACACGCCGACTGCGGCCATTGCCGGTGGCAGGGTGTCGACGATGGCGCGCGCAGCCAGCGGGACGATGTTGCGCGGGCTGGCTGGATGGAAGACGAAGCCGACGGCGCCGAAGCCGAGGGCCGCGCAGCGCGCGGCGTCCTCCTGACGGGTGATGCCGCAGACCTTGACGTTGTGGATGGAACGCGCTTTACGCACGGGATACCTCGCAAGCGTTCATGGCGCGCAGGAGCGCGGCGGGATCGGCGCTGCGCACGAGCGCCTCGCCGACGAGGAAGCGGGAGAGGCCGCGCGCGGCCATCGTGGCGACGTCCGCTGCCGAAGCGACGCCGCTCAAGGCCATCGCGACAGCGGGCGGCGAGATCCGGCGAGCGAGGGCGGGGGCGGTGGCGAGGTCGGTGGCGAACGTGGCAAGGTCGCGGTTGTTGACGCCGATGAGCGTCGCGCCGATGCCGAGAGCTCGGTCGAGGTCCGCATCGTCGAAGACTTCGACGAGCACATCGAGGCCCGAGTCGCGTGCGAGGTCGTGGAGGGCGCGCAGCCGGGCGTCGTCGAGAATGCGCACGATCAGCAGGACGGCGTCGGCGCCGATGGCGCGGGATTCGTGGATCTGGTAGGGATCGATGATGAAGTCCTTGCGGAGAACGGGCAACGCCACGGCCTCGCGTGCGGCTTGGAGGTCACCTGCGGAGCCTTTGAAGAAGGCGGACTCGGTGAGCACGGAGAGTGCGGCGGCACCGCCTGCGGCGTAGGCGGCTGCGGTGGCGGCGGGATCGAGGTCTGGCGCGAGATCGCCTTTCGAGGGCGAGGCGCGCTTGATCTCCGCGACGATGCGCACGCCGTCGCCGCGCACGGCGGCCTCGAAGCCACGAAACGGGGACGTGCGCGCGTCGGCGCGCCGGCGCATCTGCGTTTCAGAGCAATCGGCCTTGGCTCGCGCCAGTTCGCGCGCTTTTTCAGCCAGGATGGTTTCGAGAAAATTCATCAGGGTTCAGGTGGGAGAGAGGGTTCAGGGTTCAGGTGGGAAAGAGGGTTCAGGGTTCAGGAGGGAGAGAGGGTTCAGGGTTCAGGTGGGAGAGAGGGTTCAGGGTTCAGGAGGGAGAGAGGGTTCGGGGTTCAGGAGGGAGAGAGGGTTCAGGGTTCAGGAGGGAGAGAGGGTTCGGGGTTCAGGGTTCAGGAGGAGACAAGGGGGCAGAGGGAAGAGGGAGATCGTCATAGTCAGAACTGGGTTCTTCGACGGAAGAGGTTGGCCAGCGGCGGTCGGATTCGGGCAACTGTTGTTCAAGTGTGCGCTCCATCCCGTTGAGCATTCGAATGCACTCTTTGTAACGGGTTCGATAGGCTTCGTAGGTCTCCCGAGTTTCGTGCCCTTTGAGGTGTGCCATGAATAGGTGGTGGATCGTTTCGGCCGCTTCGCCGCGGCTCCGATTGATGCCTTCGATTTTGTTGCGGACGTGCCGATCATCGTACTTTTCTGCAAGCTGAGCGGCTGCGCTGTTGGAAGAACGTCGAGCTTGCGAACCGAGCTCATAACGCTCTTCGGGCGGCCACTTCTGGGTTGATGCACTCACCTCGATGTGTAGCTGGCAAAGTTTCTGGTACACGAGAAGATCTTCGATCCGCCTGTACGTTTCCATGTCCTATCCTTTGTTGCCGACCCTTGATTCCTGACCCCTGAACCCTGACCCCTGAACCCTCTTTCCGGTCTACATCTTACTATATTCGATCAACTTCTGGAGCTTTTCGTAGGCGGCGCCGGAGTCGATGGCGGCGGCGGACTGGGCGATGCCGTCGGCGAGAGAGGCGACGCGGTTGGCCGCGAGGAGCGAGGCGGCGCTGTTGAGAAGGACGATGTCGCGCTTGGGGCCGGCGATCCTGCCGGTCAGGATGCCGCGCGTGATCTCGGCGTTCTCAGGAGGATCGCCGCCGGCGAGGTCGGCGTTCGTGCAGGGATCGCCGAAGTAGACGGACGGATCGATGTCGTAGGTACGCACGACACCGTCCTTGAGTTCCGAGCAGCGCGTGGGGCCGGTGAGCGTGATCTCGTCCATGCCGTCGGAGCCGTGGACGACGAGAACTCGGCGAGAACCCAGCCGTTGGAGAACGTGGGCGAAGGCTTCGGTGAGATCGGGGGCGAAGACGCCGATGAGCTGGCAGGGCGCGCCGGCGGGGTTGGTGAGCGGGCCGAGGAGGTTGAAGAGCGTGCGGACGCCCAGCTCTTTGCGCACCGGCCCGGCGTGGCGCATGGCCTGGTGGTAGGTGGGTGCGAAGAGGAAGGCGATGCCGATCTCGTTGAGGGCCTGCTCCATGATCTCGGGATCGGCCTTGAGGTTGAGGCCGAGCGCTTCGAGGCAGTCGGCGCTGCCGCTGCGGCCGGAGCTGGCGCGGTTGCCATGCTTGGCGACGGTGGCTCCGGCACCGGCGGCGACGAACGCGACGGTCGTGGAGATGTTGAACGTCATGCCGCCGTCTCCGCCGGTGCCCACGGTGTCGAGTGTGTCCGGCTGGAGCGACTGGACGCGGCGGGCGGCGGCGCGCATGGCGGCGGCGCCGCCGCAGATCTCGGCGACAGTCACGCCCTTGGCCTGGAGGAGCGCGAGGAACGCGCCCATTTGCGCAGGCGTCATCGTGCCGGCGAGGATGGCGGAGACGGCGTCGAAGGTTTCGGATTCGGACAGATCCTGGTGGGCGATGAGTTTCGTGAGGAGTGTTTTCATGGCGGGAGGGGGAGAAGGGTTCAGGGGGG
>CAYVJM010000201.1:4154-4712 GCA_964451695.1 uncultured Lentisphaerales bacterium
GTATTGGCAGGATTGGGGGTAACTACGAACGACGCGAAAGGCGCGAAAGATTCTGTACTGTCAATACGGTCAATCGGGTCAATGCGGTCAAGCATCACCTCAATTCCGCTGGCAGCGAGCCGAGTTTCAGGATGGAGCCGCTCCCCGGATGAGCCGCTCCCCGGATGAAATTTCGCAGGATGCGCTTGCCGACGGGAGTCATGATGGATTCGGGATGGAACTGGATGCCTTCGATGGGTAGTTCGCGGTGGCGAACGCCCATGATCTCGCCGTCATCGGCACGTGCGGAAACGACGAGCATGTCGGGCAGGGTCGCTTCGTCGATGGCGAGGGAATGGTAGCGCATGGCTTTGAAGGGCGAGGTGCCGAGGCCTTTGAAGACGCCTTCGCCGTCGCAGGAGACGTCGGAGGTCTTGCCGTGCATGAGGCGCTTGGCGTGGACGATCTTGGCGCCGTAGCAGGCGCCGATCGCCTGGTGCCCGAGGCAGATGCCGAGGATCGGAATCTTGCCGGCGAATTCGTGGATGGCGTCCATCGAGACGCCGGCGTCCTCGGGGC
>CAYVJM010000202.1:0-4707 GCA_964451695.1 uncultured Lentisphaerales bacterium
GCAGCGGTAGCAGTGGCCGACGGAGTTCTTGTAGGGCTCGACCTTGACGAGGAAGCCGCCCTTCTCGAGATCCTCGACGATGCGCTTGCGGCATTCGAAGCGGTCGAGGCCCTCGTAGCCGGAGAGCTCGTTCATCGTGCCGTCGCCGTTCATGATGTTCACGGCGGGCAGGTTGTGGCGCTGGGCGACGGCGAAGTCGTTCGCATCGTGCGCCGGCGTGATCTTGACGACGCCGGTGCCGAATTCGCGCTCGACGTAGTCGTCGGCGACGACGGGGATCTCTTTGTTGGAGAGCGGCAAGAGGACGGTCGCGCCGTGGAGATGGAGGTAGCGCTCGTCCTTGGGATTGACGGCCACGGCCGTGTCGCCGGGAAGCGTCTCCGGGCGCGTCGTGGCGACCTGGACGAACTCGCCGGGGCGGCCGACCACGGGGTAGCGCACGTGCCAGAGGAAGCCGTCGTTGGGCTCGTGCTCGCTTTCGTCGTCCGCGAGCGCGGTTCCGCAGCGCGGGCACCAGTTGACGATGTAGTTGCCGCGGTAGACGAGATTCTCGTCGTAGAGGCGGCAGAAGACCTCGGCGACGGCGCGGCTGAGCCCTTCGTCCATCGTGAAGCGCTCGTGCTCCCAGTCGCAACTGCAGCCCAGGCGGCGGAGCTGGCCGACAATCGTGCCGCCGTATTGGCGGCGCCATTCCCAGACGCGCTTGACAAACGCCTCGCGACCGAGGTCGTGGCGTCCCTTTCCCTCCTTCTTGAGCGCCTTCTCGACGACGTTCTGGGTCGCGATGCCGGCGTGGTCGGTGCCGGGGATCCAGAGGACGTTGAAGCCCTGCATGCGGCGCCAGCGCACCAGGACGTCCTGGACGCTGTTGTTGAGCGCGTGGCCCATGTGGAGGATGCCGGTGACGTTCGGGGGCGGAATCACGACGCAGTAGGGCTTGCCGCCCTTGCTGGAGTCGCCCTTGAAGCGGCCGGTGCGCTCCCACCAGCCATACCACTTGTCCTCGATCGCCTTGGGGTCGAAATGCTTGTCCATCGTATCAATCCGCCGCGCCCGGACTGCCGGCCGCCGCGCCTCCCTTCAAAGAAACGGCCGGGCCCGACTCGGACCCGGCCTGTCGAACCGCGCGCGAGGCGCCTAGAAACGCAGACCCGCCATGCCGTAGGCGACCGTGTCGTCGGCGAAGAGGTCGGCGCCGCCGACCGCGTAGAAGTTACGCACGAAGACCATGTCGAGACCGACCGTCAGGCCAAACATGTTGTCGGAACCCGACTCGTAGTCTTCGGCGTCGACGTACGACAGCACCGGACCGGCGAAGACCCCGATGACCTCGGGGAAGATGCGGCTGGAGCTGCGCAGCTCGTTCATGAACCCCAGGGTCAGGAAGCCGTCGATCTGCGTCCAGCCGAACTCGTCGAAGCCGGCGTAGGAATACTCGAGGCCGCTGGTGAGGCGGTAGCTCGTGATCGTGTCCATGAGCGGAAGCTGCTCGGACTGGATCAGGTTCGCCCAGAGGCCCACGCCCCAGACGGCGGAGGTGTCGCTCTCGTCGTCGTTCCACTCGGTATCCTCGCTCAGATCCGCACCGCCCGCCAGGCCGTACACGGTGATCCAGCGCGTCAGGTCGTAGCCGATGACGACGTTGACGCGGGTGAGGTCGCGCTCGATGACATCGTCGCCATTTTCCAGATTGCGCGTCGCGCCGGCGCCGTAGACGGCCAGATGCCAGCCGCTGAGGTCGCCCTCGAGAAGGCCAAAGTCGAGGTTGCCCGTGTCCCGCGAAGAGGGCGTGACCGCGAAAGACGCCGAGGTCATGATGGCCGCGATGGCGGAGGCTGCGATCCAGGTAGACTTGCTCATGTGATTTTCCGTGCTTGGGGGTTGATAAAGACTGGGCGGTTCTCTATAATGGAGACTCGGCGAACTGATACGCCTTCTTGACTCCCGATATGCTACCGGATTTCCAACGAAACTCAAGGATTTTATTTTGATGAAGCCCGCCCTCCCCCTCCTTTCCCTCGCCACGGCGGCCCTGTTTCTGGCCAGCGGATGCTTTCAGCAGGCCGCCCCCGAACGCCCCGTCAAGGCTGCGTCGATGGCGGAGGCCGCCCGGTCCCGCGACACCGTCGCGTTCATCGACTTCGCCGGCGGCGCGCCGCTGGCCGCCTTTCCCGAGGGCCTTGCGTCCTTCCCCGCCCTGCGCAAGCTCTCCCTGCGCGGCCAAGCCGCAGGCGCCGCGCTCCCGGAGGACTTCGGCGGCCTCGTCCGGCTCGAAAGCCTCGATCTTGCCGAAACCGGCCTCAAGACGCTCCCCGACTCCTTCGCGGCACTGTCCGCACTCCGCCACCTCTACCTCGCCGACAACGGCATCACCAACTTTCCGCCCCAACTCGGGGCGCTCAAGGGCCTGACGTACCTCAATCTCGACCGCAACGCCCTCCCCGCCCTCCCCCCCGACATCGGAGGACTCGCCGGGCTCACCTGGCTGCGCCTCAACCGCAACCAACTCGCCGACCTCCCCCCCGAAGCCGCCCAGCTCAAGAACGTCAAACGTCTCTACCTCCGCGGCAACGCCATCGAAAAGCTCCCCGAGGCCATCCTCGGCATGACCGCGCTCGAAGAACTCGACCTCGGCGAGAACCGCATCGCCGAACTGCCCGAAGCGATCGTCGACATGCCCAGCCTCCACCGGATCGACCTCGACGGCAATCCGCTCGTCAAGCTCCCCGACGGCATCGGCCGCATGAAGCAGCTGCGCTGGCTCGTCGTCAACAACTGCCAGATTCCCGTCGAAGAACAAGAACGCGTCCGCAAGCTATTCCCCGACAAGGTCAAGGTCCACATGGCGTTCTAGGCGGAGTCTGGGATTGCATTCGCGATGGGGGATTAAGATTAGGATTACGATTAAGATTAGGACTAGGACCAGGATTAGGATTAGGATTCCGACTATGAACCGGCCTATTTCCACCACGACTTGCCGATTCGCCATCTCCGCCCTCCCCCGGAGCGGACAGGCGATGGTCGAGTTCGTCATCGCCCTCGTCGGCGTCCTTCTCGTCGCCGCCGGCATCCTCCTGCTCGCCGAACTCCACCGCGCCGACACGGACACGTTCGTCGAGGCCACCGCCGAGGCGATCGACGAATCGACGAGCGTCTCGATCGCCTCCTCCTTCTCGCCGGTCGACGACTGGCAGCCGGGCCGCGACGACTTGCGCTACACGAAAGACGACCGTCCCGACGCCGGAAGCTTCGCCGGCGTCCGAGACCGCATCGCCCGCCACACCGCGCCCGACGGCGACTGGTCCGGCTTCGATCGGCTCGACGGCTCGAGCGCGCGCTACGACGACATCCGGCAGTTCCACGACGGCGCGATGGCGTCCTCGATCTTCCGCTTCCACCGCGCCACCAGCGAGGAGACCGTCGAACCGCTCCCCGTCCTCCGCCGCCTCCTCGGCCTCCCGGACACGATGACGCTGCGCAATGAAACCTGGATGCCCTCCACCGGAGGGCTGTACTAGCGCACCCGCCCATGATCGTCCTTGGCATCGAAACTTCCTGCGACGAAACTTCCGCCGCCGTCGTGCGAGACGGCCGCGAGGTTCTCGCCTCCATCGTCCACACCCAGCAGCAGCACAAGCCCTTCGGCGGCGTCGTCCCCGAAATCGCCTCGCGCTGCCACATCGAGCTGCTCCCCGGCATCGTCGAAGAGGCCGTCGCCGCCGCCGGCCTCCCCTGGCGCGCGATCGACGCCATCGCCGCGACGCGCGGCCCCGGTCTGGCCAGTTCGCTCCTCGTCGGCTGGTCGATGGCCAAGGGGCTCGCCCGCCGCCTCGATGTGCCCCTCATCGCCATCAACCACACCGAGGCGCACATCCATTCCGTCTTCCTCGACCCTGCGGCCCCCGATCCGCACGAGGCCGTTCCCATGCTCGCCCTGGCCGTCTCCGGCGGCCACACGAGCCTGTTCCGCATCCGCCGATACGGCGAAATCGAGCTGGTCGGGCGCACGGTGGACGACGCGGCGGGCGAGGCGCTCGACAAGGCCGCGAAGCTCCTCGGCCTCGGCTATCCCGGCGGACCGATCATCGACAAGCTTTCGCGCGGACGCGCGACCGACCCGCGCTCCTTCCCCGAAGGCCGCGTCCGGGAAGGCGTCGAAACCGGCGGTCTCCGCAACGATCTCTGCCTGAGCTTCAGCGGGCTCAAAACCGCACTGCTTCACCGTGTCACGGCGCTCGGACCCATCGACGCCGAAACGACGGCCCAGCTCGCAACGGACTACCAGGAGGCCGTTGTGCAGGCGCTCGTGAAGCGCTGCGACCGGGCGCTCAACGATGCCGCGTACCTGGCCGTCGGCGGCGGCGTCTCGCTCAACAGCCGCCTGCGCACGTGCCTGGCCGAGCTCTGCGCGCGCCGCGGCGCGCGCCTGCTGCTGGCCCTTCCGAAGCACTGCGGCGACAACGCCGCCATGATCGCCGGCCTCGCCGGCATGGGGCGCGGCATCCCCTCGCCCGAGTCCTTCACCCTCGACATCGCCCCGTCCTGGGCCGTGTGAAAAGGCCGATGGACCTCCGGAAGGGCGTGGCGCCTCAGCGCCGCCCCGACCACCAGGTAGGCGCTACGCGACGCCGCGGGCCTTGAGAAAGGCCTTCAGCTCCTGGATGCCGATGATCTTGAAGTGGAAGACCGAGGCGGCGAGCAGGATCG
>CAYVJM010000203.1:0-4673 GCA_964451695.1 uncultured Lentisphaerales bacterium
TGCGAAAATTTTACATGGTTTTGCGGACGTGTTTGGGTGCCGAAAACGGGGTGGGCAAGCCCTCGGTGATCGGCACTTTTCAAACAGGCGTTCTCGTTTAGGTACTTTACCAAAAAAACAAATAAAACCGAGAGTTCAACTTTACTGCAAAACTTTAATAAACACCCATTTTCCACCACAAAATTTCACAAATTTGCAAATGGTTCAAAATGTCAATAAACACATACGCCCCAGCATTTTCAAGGCTTCACCAACCGTTTCAAATTTTTCATTCAAAAGCCCGTTTTTGCGTTTCGGGACCAAAAGGTCAAGAGTTCAAATCTCTTCACCCCGACCAGTCTTCGCTCGTCTCTGACGGGACGCGCTGCGGCTTGGCACGCCAGGGACGAGCGAAGGCTGCCGCGCCGAAGTTGCTGAGCAACGTAGGCGGGCCAGGCACGCTAAAGACGATCTACGGCTCGGTAATTCCAGGGTTCGACACGCCCAAGACGAACGTGGGCGGGCGAGGCACGCGATGCGAACCGGCTTCTTCTGCGTGTACATCCTGCGATCCGAAAGCGATCCGCCCCATTTCTACCCTCAGTCGTAATAGGTAGCCTGGATTTTCGCGGAGGTGAAGCTCTGCGCATTACGCCATGTTTCGTAGGCGCTGTTGATCTCGGCAAGGCGAGTCGCGCCCACGGCGGCAATTTCGCTTTCAAGCGTTGGAATAAGCGTACCGAAGTCTTGGACAATGCGCGGCGGCGTGGGATCGGCGCTCGCGGCATCGCCGTCGTCCAAGATGTAGACCATGGTTTTGGCCCGGGTGACCTTGATTTCCGCGTCACCGGTCGGATTTGAGATGACGATATCGAAGCGTCGCGAATACGTCTCGTTGAGAATGTTGTTGTCGAGAATCGGCACCGGGATGGATTTGTCGGAGACGTCGCCGTCGGCCCATGTCAGAACATTGGAGACAGAAGCGAAGTCGACGTTGGCGACTGCAGTATTCACGACGCTGTCGTATGAAACGGAGACCTGTCTGGAGCTGCCGCCCGTGCGCGACACGGCCACGCAGTGGCCCTCACAAGTCATCCTACCACGCTCCCATTGGATCGAGGGACGTCGAAAAACACCGCAAGGCCGACAATCTCACACGGCTGGCGTCACGACTTCTGATGGGCGAGGGCCATGAATTCGGCGCGCGTGGCGGGGTCGTCGTGGAAGCTTCCGAGCACCGAGGAGGTGACCATGACGGAGTTCTGCTTCTCCACGCCGCGCATCATCATGCAGAGGTGGCGGCATTCCATGACGACGCCGACGCCTTCGGCGCCGATCGCGTCCTTGACGGCGCGGGCGATTTCGGCGGTGAGCCGCTCCTGGATCTGGAGGCGCGCCGCGAAGCAGTCGACGATCCGGGCGATCTTGCTCACGCCGATGACCTTGCCGCGGGAGATGTAGCCGACGTGGCAGCGTCCGTAGAAGGGCATCAGATGGTGTTCGCAGAGGCTGTAGACCTCGATGTCGCGCACGATCACCATGTTGTCGGAGACCGACTCGAAGACGGCGCCGTTGACCACCTCCGCCGGCGTGTGGCTGTAGCCGCGGGTCAGGAAGGCGAGGGCCTTCGCGACGCGTGCGGGCGTGTCCTTCAGCCCGTTGCGGCCGCTGTCCTCGCCAAGTTCGCGGAGGAGTTCTTCGATCAGCGCTTCAATGCGTTTAAGGTTCATGGTTCCGACTATAGCACGCCGTGCGGCCCGGCGTCCAGCGCTTGCCCCGGGCAGGCGATTCGCGGGCGCTCACGCGCCGTACGCCTCGTGCTTCGTATCGCGGCCCATGAGCAGGGCGACGGCGTCCTGGGGGGGCATGCGCCCTTCGAGCACGGCCTGGACCGTTTCGCAGATGGGCATTTCGATGTCGCGGGCGCGGGCCAGTTCCACGACGAGGCGGCAGTTCCAGACGCCTTCGGCGACCTGCTTCATGCCGGCCTGGATCGCGGCGAGGGATTCGCCCCGCCCCAGGCGTTCGCCGACGCCGCGGTTGCGGCTGTGGCGGCTCGTGCAGGTCACGACGAGATCGCCGATGCCGCTGAGGCCGGCAAACGTCTCCGGCTGGCCGCCGAGCGCCGCGCCCAGGCGCGCCATCTCGGCGAGGCCGCGCGTGATGAGCGCCGCGCGGGAGTTGTCGCCGAAGCCGAGGCCGTCGCTCATTCCGACGGCCAGCGCGAGGACGTTCTTGACGGCGCCGCCGAGTTCGACGCCGACGGGATCCGTCGAGGTGTAGACGCGGAAGCGCGGGCCCGAGAAGACGTTCTGGAGGCGCTGGGCTTGCTCCAGATCCTCCGAGGCGATGACGACGGCGGTGGGGACGCCACGGGCGACTTCCTCGGCGTGGGAGGGTCCGGAGAGCGCCGCGACGGCGCGCAGGCCGAGGACTTCGGCGGCGGTGGCGGTCAGGCGCCCGCGCGTCTCCTCGCAGAAGCCCTTGGCGACGCTGACGACGTCGGCGCCTGCGGGCACGAGGCCGGCGAAGCGGGCGCAGACGCTCCGGTAGAAATGGGAGGGCGTGGCGAGGACGACGAGACCGGCGCCGGCGGCCGCCGCCGCGGGGTCGCTCGTCCAGACCAGACCTTGCGGCAGCTTGACGCCGGGGAGGTAGCGGACGTTCTCGCCCTTGGCGCGGATTTCGGCCAGATAGTCTTCGAAGGGGCCCCAGAGGACGACTTCGTGGCCATTTTCGAGCAGGAGCATGGCCAGGGCGGTGCCCCAGCCGCCGTCGCCGACGATGCAGATCTTCACGGGAACCTCATTTCGCTGGGTGGCCGCCGTCGGGGTCCGGCTTGCGCTTCGCGAAGCTGAAGCGGTTCTCGGTGCCGCGGAGGAGGCGCGCGATGTTGGACTTGTGCTTGACGACGATGAGCGCGGCCATCAGGGAGATGACGGCGGGGACGAAGTGGCGCGGCTCCCGCGCGTTGTCGAGCAGCCACACGCCCGAGCCCACGGCGAAGGCGGCGGCGATGGAGGCGACGGAGACGTAGCGGGAGGCGAGGAAGACGACGGCCCAGACGGCGAGGCCGAGGAGGGCGGCGTGCGGGGCGATGCCGATGGCGATGCCGGCGCCGGTCGCGACGCCCTTGCCCCCCTTGAAGTTAAGGAAGAGCGGAAAGGCGTGGCCGAGGAGCACGGCGACGGCGGCGGCCAGTTCGGCGCCGAGCGGCGCGGCGCCGGGGGCGCCGGCCGCGAGCCAGACGCCTGCGGGGACGACGGCGACGGCGGTGAGCCCCTTCATCAGATCGAGGGCGAAAGTCGCGATGCCGAGCTTCCTCCCGAGCGTCCGGAAGACGTTGGTGGCGCCGATGTTGCCGCTGCCGACGGTGCGGATGTCGACGCCCTTCGACAACCCGGCGAGGTAGCCGAACGGGATCGAGCCCACGAGGTACGCGGCGATGGCGGATAGCGCGTAAGGCAAGACCATTGACAACCCCCTTGAGCCGCTAGTACCTAGTCGCTAGTCGCTAGTACCTAGTACCTAGTACCTAGTCGCTAGCCGCTAGCGGATCTTGTTCGCGGCGCGGCGGCGCTCGAGGATCTGCTCGGTGACGATGAACGGCACCGCCTCGTAGCGCTCGAAGTGCATCGTGAACGAGCCGCGACCCTGCGTGAGCGTGCGAACCGTGTTGGAATAGCCGAACATCTCGCTCAACGGCACCGAGGCCGTGACGATCTTCATGCCGGCCTTCTCGTTCATCTGCTCGATGCGCCCGCGGCGCTGGCAGATCGAACCGGTGACGGCGCCGAGGTAGTCCTCGGGCGCGGTGACCTCGACGGACATCACGGGCTCGAGCAATTGGGGATTGCCGGCGAGGACGAGCTTCTTGAAGCACTGGCGCGCCGCTTCCTGGAACGCGAATTCCGAGGAGTCGACCTCGTGGTAGGTGCCGTCGTAGAGGGTGACCTGGATGTCCACCACCGGATAGCCGGCGTAGGGGCCGCGGAGCATCGCGGCGATGACGCCCTTCTCGACGGCCGGCACGTACTCGCCCGGGATCGAACCGCCCTTGAGGCCGTTGACGAAGGCGAAGCCCTTGCCCGGCTCCTGGGGCTCGATCTTGAGGTAGACGTGGCCGTACTGGCCGCGGCCGCCGGACTGCTTGGCGTGCTTGTAGTCGCCCTGCTTCGCCTCGGTGGGCGTTTCGCGGTAGGCCACTTCGGGGCGGCCGACGGCGGCTTCGACGCCGAATTCGCGCTTGAGGCGGTCCACGATGATTTCGAGGTGGAGTTCGCCCATGCCGGAGATGATCGTCTCCTCGGTCTCTTCGTCGAAGCTCACGACGAACGTCGGGTCTTCCTCGGCGAGGGACTGGAGGCCGGCGATGAGCTTTTCGTTGTCGTTGCGCGAGGCCGGCTTGATCGAAATCGAGATGACGGGCGCGGGGAACTCGATGTTCTCGAGGACGATCGGCGTCTCGCGCATGCAGATCGTGTCGCCGGTGCGCGTCCGCGACAGACCCACCACCGCGACGATGTCGCCGGAGTGGGCGCGGTCGAGGGATTCCTGCTTGTTGGCGTGCATGCGCACGATGCGGCCGATGCGCTGCTGCTGCTCGCGCGTGCTGTTCCAGACGGTGGTGCCCGTTTCGAGCGTGCCGGAGTAGACGCGGATGTAGACGAGCTTGCCCATGTGCTTGTCGGCGA